>CAZAFS010000489.1:0-2747 GCA_964484165.1 uncultured Opitutaceae bacterium
TTCCATCGGCGGCACGTCCACCAACCAGCGCGGCAGTTACAATGCGTTTACCAATAATTTCCTGACGACCGGCGGCATCACCATCACGCAGCCGCTGCTGCGCGGCTTTGGCTTCGGCGCCAATCTGATCGGCGTGCGGATCGCGAAAGCCGACCGCGCCATCTCCGACTGGCATTACCGCCAGACCGTCATCGACACGGTCACCGCCGTGATCGTGGCGTACAGTAACCTGGATCTGGCGCATGAATACTTGAACACGGTGCGGCGCTCGCGCGACGGTGCCGCCGCCGTGCTGGCAGAAAATGAAAAGCGGTTCAAGGTCGGCGCCATCTCGGACAACGACGTCACCGCGGCCCGCGCCCGCACCGCGTTGCGGGAGCAGGGCGTCCTGACCGCCGAGCAGGCGGTCCGTGACGCGGACAATCAACTGCGCCTGCTGCTCGGGGAAAGCGCCTTCTCCAACGATGGGCCCCTGCTCGCGATCGAGTCGTCCCCACTACCCGAGATTACCATGCGGCCGGCGGACGACCTGACGAAAGCCTACGATTTGCGGCCAGATTACCAGCAGGCCCGCTTCGCC
This sequence comes from uncultured Opitutaceae bacterium, assembly GCA_964484165.1. Classification (GTDB taxonomy): domain Bacteria; phylum Verrucomicrobiota; class Verrucomicrobiia; order Opitutales; family Opitutaceae; genus Fen-1467. The sequence continues at coordinate 581 of CAZAFS010000489.1, forward strand.
CTCAGCAAGGGCCGCTACAACGAATCCTACGCGCGCAACCAGTTGCTGCCACAAGTGGATTTTGTCGGCAACTATGGCTACACCGGTCTCGACCAGGATTTCGCCGCCAGCCGGCGCATGGTCTTCAACCAGGAGAACCGGGCCTATTCCGCCGGCGTGCAGGTCACCGTGCCCCTCACGTTTGCCGCGGGCCGGGGCAAGGTGCGCGCCGCCCGCCTCCAGCGGCAGCAAGCCGAAGCCCAGCTCAGGTTGGACGAGGAGAATATCGCGTTGAGCGTCGCCAGTGCCGCGGGCCAGGTCGAAACCACCCGGAAACGCGTCGCCTCCGCGCGCGCGGCCCGGGAACTCAACGAACTGCTGCTGCAGGGCGAACTCAAGCGCCTGCGGGCCGGCACCGGCTCGACGTTTTTTGTGCTGACCCAACAGGACCAGCTCAGCCAGGCGGATGCCGAGTATTTCCAGGCCCTGGCCGACCAGCGGCGCGCCATCGCCAACTACGAACACGAAATCGGCACCACCCTCGACGACTATCACATCACCCTGACCGACAAATAAGCCGGATCCCTCCGAGACCTCACCCGCGGTCGCGCACTCCGCGGGGAATGGCTTCGAGCCCCGCCCCCGGGTTTTCGCTCCATTCCCGCCATGTTTGCCGACCTCAAGTTCGCCCTCCGCCAGCTGGTCAAGGCGCCCGGCTTCACCGCCGTGGTCGTGCTCTCGCTGGCTCTCGGCATCGGCGCCAACACCACCGTCCTCTGCTGGATCGAGCACCTCCTCCTGCGGCCACTGCCGGGCGTCGCCCATCAGGAGCAGCTCGTCATCCTCACCACCAGCGTGGCCGACCGGATGTGGGACACAGTCTCGCTGCCGGACCTCCGCGACATCGCCGCCGAAAAGGCCGTTTTCGCCGGCATCGCCGGCTCGCAACAGACGCCCGCCTGCCTGACCGTCGGACGCCACGCCGAATGGCTCTATGGGCAGATCGTCACCGCCAATTTTTTCGACGTGCTGGGGGTGAAGCCGCTTTTCGGCCGCACCTTCCTGCCGGCCGAGGACGAGAAGCCCGGCGGCCACCCGGTGCTGGTGATCAGCGAGAATTGCTGGCGGCGCACCTTCGCAGCCGATCCCGCCGTCATCGGCCAGGTCGTCGACCTCAATCGCCACGCCTTTACCATCGTCGGCGTCGTCCCGGCAGCCTTTCGCGGCGACGTCACCGGGTTGACCTGCGAGTTCTGGGCGCCGGTCATGATGCACCGGGAGGTCGCCTACGCCGGCATCGATGCCGGGCAGGTGCTCAAGCGCTACGCCCGCTGGCTTCACACCTACGCCCGTCTCCAGCCCGGTGTGAGCGTGGCGCAGGCGCAGGCCGCGCTCGACACCCTCTCCGCCCGCCTCGAACGCACCTACCCCGACACCAATCGCGACATCCGGCTCCACGCCTGGGCGCTCTGGAATTCGACCTACGGCGCGCAAAAAATCTTCCGGCCCGTTTTTGGCCTGCTGCTGGCGGTCAGCCTGGGCGTGCTCCTGATCGTGGGCGCCAACGTCGCCAACCTCTTGCTCGCGCGGGCCACGGCCCGCCACAAGGAGATCGCGATCCGCCTGGCCGTCGGGGCCGGCCGCGCCCGGCTGATCCGCCAGCTGCTCACCGAAAGCCTGCTCCTCGCGTTGCTCGGCGGCGGGCTCGGCGCGCTGCTGGCCGGCTGGCTGGTGGGTCTGTTCAGGTTTTTCCTGCCGGCCACCCACCTGCCGGTGAGCGTGGCGCAAGCCGTGGACGCTCGCACCCTCGCCGCCACCCTGGGACTGACCCTGGTCACCGGGCTGCTCTTCGGGCTCGTCCCGGCGCTGCAGGCCTCCCGGCCGCAGCTCACCGCCGCGTTGAAGGAGGGGGGCCGCTCGGCCGGCGGCGGCGCCGCGCATCACCGCGTGCGCAGCCTGCTCGTCGTCGCCGAAATCGCCCTCGCGCTCGTGCTGCTCGTGGGCGCCGCGCTGTGTTTGCGGGGTCTCCGGAACTCCCGCCAGATCGACCCCGGCCTCGACCCGCGGGGCGTCCTTCTGGCCGGCCTGCGCGTCGGCATGAACGGCTACACCCGCGACACCGCCCCGGCGTTTTACCAGGCGCTGCGCCAGCGGGTGACCGCGATGGCCGGGGTCGAATCGGTCGCGC
>CAZAFS010000490.1:0-2723 GCA_964484165.1 uncultured Opitutaceae bacterium
AACGTTGGGACTCGGCGCGAGGTCCAGCCAACCCGTGACCGGGCGAGCCGATCGCCCGACGGCAGACGCACGGGCCTACTTCGCGGCGGCCGCCGCCGTGGTCAAACGCACGTACGGCTCCTCGTGCAGGTCCGCGGCGCGGCGCCCGGCGAGCAGCTGCACCCAGGCCCGGACCGACGCCAAAACCACCAGCGCGACCAGCACCAGGAACGTGCCGGTGACCACCGCGTCCACCCGGTTGGCGAAAATCAGCCGGTGCCATTTCTCCAGATCGGCGGCAGTGCCGCCGGCGGCGATCTGCCGCTCCAACACGGCCGCCTGGCTGAGGAAGCCCAGCCGCGGATCGGCCGAAAAGATCTTCATCCAACCCGCGGACATCGTGACGGAAAGCAGCCACACCAGCGGCAGCAGCGGCACCCACAGGTAGCGCTTCCGCCCCATCTTGATCAGCACGGTGGTGCCGAGCGCGAGGGCGATGACCGCCAGGAGCTGGTTGGCCACGCCGAAGATCGGCCAGAGAGAGTTGATGCCGCCGAGCGGATCGACCACGCCCTGGTAGAGGAACCAGCCCCACGCGGCGACGAACGCGCCGCTGGCGATCCAGTTGCCGGCGGTGGAGCGCGTCTCGCCCAGCGGCCGCCACACGTAGCCGAGCAGGTCCTGGACGAGGAAGCGCCCGATGCGGGTGCCGGCATCGATGGTGGTCAGGATGAACAGCGCCTCGAACATGATGGCGAAGTGGTACCAGAGCGCCAGGGCCGCCTTGTTGCCCAGCACGCCGGCGAACATGTGCGCCATGCCCACGGCGAAGGTCGGCGCGCCGCCGGTGCGTCCAACCATCGTGATCTCCCCCACCGAGGCGGCCAGCGCGTGCATCTGGTCCGCGGTCACCGGGTAGCCCAGCGCGGTGACCCGGGCGGTGACGGTCGCCACGTCACCCGGCATGTTCATGGCGAAATACTGGCCCGGCTCGAGCGCGGCGGCGGCGATGAGCGCCATGATGCCGACCAGCATCTCGGTGATCATGCCGCCGTAGGCCACGACGCGGATGTCGGTCTCGCGCGCCAGCAGCTTCGGGGTGGTGCCCGAGGCCACGATCGAATGGAAGCCCGAGACCGCGGCGCAGGCGATGGTGATGAAACAGAAGGGAAAGACCGGGCCGGCAAACACCGGCCCGCTGCCGTCGATGAAGCGGGTCAGCGCGGGCATCTTCAGCGCCGGCGCGAGGAGGACGATGGCCACGCCCAGCAGCGCCACCGTGCCCAGCTTCATGAACGTGCTCAGATAGTCGCGCGGGGCGAGCAGCAGCCACACGGGCAGGACCGAGGCGACAAAGCCGTAGCCCATGATCCACCAGGCAAGCGTCGTCCCGTTGAGCGTGAGCCAGCCGGCGAGCAGCGTGCCGTGCAGCCACTGGCCGCCGCAGACGGCGCCCAGCAGGCCGACAAAGCCGAAGACGCTCACGCGGCCGATCCGCCCGGGCGCCCAATAGCGCAGGCCCAGGCCCATGAGCACCGCGATGGGCATGGTCGCCGCGATCGTGAACAGGCCCCACGGGCTTTCCGTCAGCGCCTTGACCACCACCAGCGCCAGCACCGCCAGCAGGATGATCATGATCGCGATGATGCTCACCAGCGCGAGCAGCCCGGCAAACGGGCCCACCTCCTCGCGCACCATCTGGCCGAGCGACTTGCCGCCGCGGCGGATCGAGCAGAATAGGATGAGGGAGTCGTGCACCGCGCCGCCGAGCGTCGCCCCGAAGAGAATCCACAGCGTGCCGGGCAGGTAGCCGAACTGCGCGGCCAGCACCGGCCCGACCAGCGGACCCGGCCCGGCGATGGCCGCGAAATGGTGGCCGAACACGATCCAGCGGTTGGTCCGCACGTAATCCCGCCCGTCCTCCTGCACCACCGCCGGCGTCGCGCGCAGCTCGTCGATGGTCAGCACCCGCGCCATCAGCCAGGCGCTGTGGAAGCGCCAGGCGACGGCGAAGACGCAGACCGCCGCGACGACGAGCCAGAGCGCGCTGACCGGTTCGTTCCGCGTCAAAGCCAGCACCGCCAGCGACCCGGTGCCGAGCAGGACGACGAGCGTCCAGAGCAGGACGCGCGACCAGCGGGGCAGACTCAATCCTCTCATGGCGGGTAAATGGGATGCGGGGCCTGCCTACGATGCCGGTTCTGCATCGTTTTTCCACGAAAAACTCCCGCCGACGCGTAAGTCCGACGTTGTAGGGCGGCATCGCCGAATGCCGCCAAGAAGAGAAGAAAGGCGGGGTTCGGCGACCCCGCCCTACAACTGCGTACGTCTGACTTTGTGGAGCGCTCGGCTGGCCAGCAGAGCCGATCCCGCCAAAAACATCGAAAACTGCGGCGGGGTACGGCCTGCGCTCCGAAGGCCCGGCGAAGGAGGGCCGCCTCCGCATAAAGCTGCCGTCGTCGCTCAAGAGCTATGGCGAGCCAAGGCGGCGAGCCAAGGCGACCCCGCCCTACAGCGTTTGCACGGCCCGGGATTGTAGGGCGGCATCGCCGAATGCCGCCACGAAAAGAAGAGAGGCGGGGTACGGCCGCCTCCGCATAAAGCTCCGGCGAGCCAAGGCGACCCCGCCCCACAATTTCGTACCCGGCCCGGCGGCGAGCGCCGGCCCTATAGTGCGGAATGAAACAAGCCCGGCGTGTAGGGCTGCGGCTTGTCCGCAGGCCGCATCCAGTTTCCGCCCTACC
>CAZAFS010000491.1:0-2717 GCA_964484165.1 uncultured Opitutaceae bacterium
CAGCCAGGCGCTGCGATAGGCGTCGAGATAACCCAGCGAAACCATCAACCCCGGGGCCGGCATCCCCCACGCGGCCGCCTGGCCGGCCACGTGGCGCAGGTCTTCCTGGTGCGCCCCGAGCTTGCGCGCCAGGCCGGGGTCCAGCAGCAGATTCGGCAGCCCGGGGCGGGCCTGAAATGCCGCCCCGATGTCTTCGAGCAGCGCGGCGCGAATGATGCAGCCGCCCCGCCAGATCCGCGCCACGGCGCCGAGCTCGAGCTGGTACTGGTATTTTTCCGAGGCCACCGCCAGCAGCGCCAGGCCCTGCGCGTAGGTGATGATCATCGCCGCATAAAGCGCGCGGCCCAATCGCGCGAGAAAGGCGTCGCGGCCGCGGTCGAGGCGCGGCATCGGCCGCGGATAAAGCGCGCTGGCCTGCTCCCGTTCCGGCGCGAACACTGACATGTCCCGCATCGCCACCGCCAGGTCGATCGTCGGGATCGGCACCTGCAGTTCCATCGCGCTCTGTGAGGTCCACATGCCGGTGCCTTTTTGCCGGGCCACGTCGAGGATTTCGTCGATGAGTCGCCGGCCGGTCTGCTTGTCCGGCTGGGCGAAAATCCGGCTGGTGATCTCCACCAGATAGCCTGCCAGCTCGCCGTGGTTCCACCCGGCGTAGAACTCGTTCAGTTCGTCATCGTTCAGGCCCAGGCCCCGTTTCATCAGGTCATACGTCTCGGCCAGGAGCTGCATCAGGCCGTATTCGATGCCGTTGTGAACCATCTTCACGAAGTGCCCGGCCGAGCCCGGGCCCAGCCAGGTCACGCAGGGCTCGCCGTTGACCTGGGCCGCGGCCGATTCGAACACCATCCGGACCCGCTCGTAGGCCTCCTTCGGTCCGCCCGGCATGATGCTCGGCCCGTGACGGGCGCCTTCCTCGCCCCCCGACACTCCCACCCCGAGAAATTGAATGCCCTTCGCCGCCAGGTCGCGGGCGCGCACGTCGGTGTCCTTGAAGTAGGAGTTGCCGGCGTCGATGATGAGATCGCCGGGTTCCAGGTGCGCGAGCAGGTCGTTGATGACCGCGTCCACCGGCGGGCCGGCGGGCACGAGCAGCATGATCGCGCGCGGCCGGCGCAGCCGGGCGAGGAACTCCGTGATCTCCGTCGCGCCGCAGATGTTCCGGTTCTCCGTCTCCTGGCGCAGGGCCGCGACCTTGGCGGCATCCTTGTCGTAGCCGGCCACGGAATGGCCGTGGTCGGCCATGTTCAGCAGGAAATTGCGCCCCATGACGCCCAGGCCGACCATGCCGATCTCATACTGTGGTTCTGGTAACTTGGTTGCCATGACGTGGTCGGGTCACGCCCGGGTCGCGTTTTCGATCTCGGCCGAATACTTTCCCTGCACCGCGAGGCCGTTGCATCGGGCCCGATGGTGCAGGGCCGCCTGCGCCGCCGGCCCGTTGGCCGGGGAACCCCGCCACGTCTTCATCGCGGCGTCCTGGAGCGCGCGGCCGAAGGAGAAACTCAACTGCCACGGCACGCCGCCCGCCCGGCAGATGGCGTTCAACCGCTCCGTCGCCGCCACGTCGCTCTGGCCCCCCGACAGAAACACGATGCCCGGCACCGCGGCGGGCACGGCGCGGCGCAGGCAGCGGATCGTGACCTCGGCCACTTTTTCCACGGCGGCCTGCTGCGGGCAGTCCCGGCCCGGCAGCACCATGCCCGTCTTGAGCAACAGCGCCTTCAGCTCGACGCGGTGATCGGCGAGCGCCGCAAACACGGCTTTCAACGTGGTGCGCGTGACCTCCTCGGCGCGCGCGAGGGTGTGGCTGCCGTCCATCAAGACCTCCGGCTCCACGATCGGCACCAGTCCGGCCTCCTGGGTCAGCGCCGCAAACCGGGCGAGCACTTCCGCATTGGCCTCGAGGCCGGTGCGGGTGGGAGTGTGCTCGCCGATCGTGAGCACCGCGCGCCACTTGGTGAAGCGCGCTCCGAGCTCCCGATACTCGACGAGCCGTTCGCGCAGGCCGTCCAGCCCCTGCGTGATCTTTTCGCCGCCAAAATTGGCCAGGGCGACGGTTCCCTTGTCCACCTTGATGCCGGGAATGAGGCCTTGCTGCGTGAGCACCGCCGGCAGGGGGACGCCCTCCTTCGTCCGTTGCCGGATGGTCTCGTCGAACAGAATCACGCCGCTGATGCATGCGCCCAGTCCGGGCGTGGTGAACAGCAGTTCGCGGTAGGCCCGGCGGTTCTCCTCGGTGGACGGGATGCCGAGGGCGGCGAATCGTTTGCCGATGGTCGGCAGGCTCTCGTCGGCCGCCAAAATGCCTTTGCCCGGGGCCAGCAGCGCGGCGACGGTTGAGTCCAGCGTGAGTGGAGCCGGCACGGGGCGGGGCGGCGCCGCCCCCGTGTTTCGAGCTGCCGGGATGATTGGGGACGGAGGGTTCATGGTTATGGGCAACCGATTTCAGGTTCGGTCTTACGATGCTAGGCGGGGATACAAGCGGGCGCCAACGAAGACCAGGAGGGTGGTGGTCAGGAGGATGACCGCATAGTCGTGACTCAGACCGAAGGTGCTCGTGCTGCCGGCCAGCATGAAGGTGCGCAGGGCGTCGACGACGTAGGTCAACGGATTCAGGTGGGAAATGGTCCGCAGCCAGCCGGGCATGATGTCGGTGGGATAAATCGCGTTGCTCGCAAAGAACAGCGGCATGGTGAGCACCTGGCCGACGCCCA
>CAZAFS010000492.1:0-2714 GCA_964484165.1 uncultured Opitutaceae bacterium
GCACCACGCTCGCCTCGATGATCAATTACATCAACGAGAACCGCGAGGGCCACATCATCACCATCGAGGACCCGATCGAGTATTACCACAACCACAAGCGCTGCATCGTCACCCAGCGCGAGATCGGCGTCGACGTGCCGAACTTTTCGGAGGCCATCCGCCGCGCGCTGCGCCAGGACCCCGACGTCATCCTCGTGGGTGAAATGCGCGATCTTGAGACCATCGAGGCGGCCATCAGCGCCGCCGAGACGGGTCACCTCGTCTTCGCCACCCTCCACACCAACGGCGCAGCCAAGACCATCGACCGCATCGTCGACGCCTTTCCGTCGAACATGAAGGACATGATCCGCACCCAGCTTTCCAGCTCCATCCAGGCGGTCATTTCCCAGGTCCTGTGCAAGAAGATCGGCGGCGGCCGCATCGCGGCCTACGAGATCATGATCAACACCACCTCGATCGCGTCGCTCATCCGCGAGAACAAGACCTTCCGCATCAATTCCGACATTCAGACCGGCGCGGCGCTCGGCATGATCACGCTGGACACCCACCTGATGAGCCTCGTCAACCGCGAATTGGTGTCGCCGGACGAGGCCCTTGAGAAGGCGCAGGACCCGATCGTCGTGCGCGAGAAGCTCGTGCAGATGGGTTACAAGCTGCGCACGCTCTAGCGCGGAACGCGCCGCGCGTGCCACGAAGCGGTCCGAACCGCGCCTGCCTTTTCCACAGTTACATCCCCTATGTTCGAAGGCCATGACCAGGCCGTCGCCGCGCTTTTGCACGAGCGCCGGCTGCTGCCGCCGGAGACGCTGGCGGCGCTGACCGCGGAAGGCCGCACCGCCGGCTGTTCGCTGGCGCGCACCATCCTCGACCAGGGACTGCTCGACCGGAGCAGTTTGCTGCGGGCGGTCGCCGCGCATCTCGGCCTGGCCTATGTCGCGAAGCCGCCGGCCACGGTCGGAGCGGACCTCGCGGCGCTGGTCCCCGCCGAGCTGGCCCGGCGGTACGGCGTGGTGCCGCTGCGCGCCGACGCCCGGTCGGTCGATCTGCTGGCGGTGGATCCCTTTGCCGGCGCGCCGGCGGGCGAACTCGCTTTTGCGCTGGGCCGCGACGTGCAGTTGGTCGTGGCCGATCCCGCCGCTGTCGAGCGGCTGCTGCACCAGCACTATGGCGGGACGACCGCTCCGGGAGCCGATTGCGCGCCGGCGGGCGGCGACGGCCTGACCGAGTCCGACCTGGAGCGAATGGCGGCGCAGGCCCCGGTGGTGCGCTTCGTCGATCGGATGCTAAGCCAGGGCATCCGTGAGCGGGCGAGCGACATCCATTTCGAGCCCTTCGAGGGGGAATTCAAGGTGCGCTGCCGCGTCGACGGCACGCTGCGCGACGTGGCGTCGCCTCCGCCGCAGCTGGCCCTGCCGGTCATCTCCCGGCTCAAGGTGCTGGCGGGCCTCAACATCGCCGAGCGGCGCTTGCCGCAGGACGGGCGCATCCATGTCGGCACCGACGGCCGGGCCGTCGATCTGCGCGTCTCGACGCTGCCCACGCAATCCGGCGAGAGCGTGGTGCTGCGCGTGCTCGATCAGTCGGCGGCGCCGCCGGCGCTGGCGGAGCTCGGCCTCGCCGCCGGACTCGAAGCCGGCTTGCGCGAGGTCATCCGGCGGCCCAACGGCATTGTGTTGGTGACCGGACCGACCGGCTCGGGCAAGACGACGACCCTCTACAGTTGCCTGCGCCTCCTCAACGCGCCGGAGATCAAGATCCTCACCGCGGAGGATCCGGTGGAATACGAGATCGACGGGGTCATGCAGCTGCCGGTGAACCCGGCCATCGGACTCACGTTTGCCGCGGCCTTGCGATCGTTCCTGCGGCAGGATCCGGACGTGCTCATGGTCGGCGAGATCCGGGATCTGGAGACCGCCCAGATTGCGATCCAGGCCGCGCTCACCGGCCACCTCGTGTTGACCACCCTGCACACCAACGATGCGGCCGGCGCCATCACCCGGCTGATCGACATGGGCGTCGAGCCGTACCTGCTGTGCGCGACCCTTGAGGCGGTGCTGGCCCAGCGACTCGTCCGCTGCGTTTGTCCCGGCTGCGGCGAGCCCGACGAGCCGGCGCCGGCGCTGCTGGCGCAACTCGGGTTGACACCGGACCGCCTGGCGGGTTGGAACTGCCGCCGCGGCCGCGGCTGCGAAGCCTGCCGGCACACCGGCTGCCGGGGGCGCACGGGAGTCTTCGAATGGCTGCGGATGAACGAGCCGCTCCGGGAGCTGGTCATGCGGCGCGCCCCCGCGGTGGTCATCAAACAGCAGGCGGTCGAACAGGGCATGGAAACCCTGCGCTCCGCCGGCTTGCGCGCCGTGTGCACCGGCCGCACCTCGCTGGCGGAGCTGGCGCGCTGCATCTGAACCCAGAACCCAGAGGCCAGAACCCAGAACCCAGAGGCCAGAAGCCAGAACCCAGAGGCCAGAGGCCAGAAGCCGGAAGCCAGCAGCCAAAACCCAAAACCATTCTCCTTCCCATGCCCACTTACATCTACACCGCCATCGAAGCCGCCTCCGGCCGCGAGCGCACTGGCGAGCTGGACGGCGCGGACGCCGGCACCGCGGTGGACGCGTTGAAGGCGAGGGGGTTGTACCCACTCGCGATTGCGGCAGTGACCGAGCCGGACGCAGGAACGGCGGGCGCGGCGCCGGCGGGTCCGGCAGGGGTCGCCC
>CAZAFS010000493.1:0-2711 GCA_964484165.1 uncultured Opitutaceae bacterium
GTCGCCCTGGCCCCAGTGCAGGCGCCAGTGGGTGATCAGCGCCGCCAGCAGCCGGCCGTACTCGCCGGGGCGGCTGACGTTGGTCTCGCCCTGGTACCAGAGAATGCCGCGGATGGCGCCGGGGAGCAGCGGATTGATCATGCCGTTGAAGAGGCCGCGCGGCGTGTCTGGACTGTCGGGGCCCGGCAGCGGCGGCAGCCAGGGCTTTTTGCTCAAGAACTCGGCGTACTTCGCCGGGCTCTCCGCCTTGGCCCCGGCCTCCTGCCGGGCCAGGCTGGCGAGGGTGGCCTCGCGCGCGGCGCGCAGCGCCGGCGCGTCGGCGAGCGCCTTGGCCCAGCGCTCGTCCACCACCGCGCAGGCCGGGTCGCTCTTGAGCGCGGCGTCGCTCAGCCACGACTCGATGGCCGTGCCGCCCCAGGTGCTGTTGATGATGCCGACGGGCACGCCGAGCCGCTCGCATAGATCGCGGGCGAAGAAATAGCCGACCGCCGTGAACTGCCCCGCGGTTTCGGGGCTGCATACCACCCACGTGCCAGACGCGGTGTCGGCGGGCTGGGCGGCGACGGCCCGCTCGACCTTGAACTGCCGGATCAGGGGATAATGCGCCGCGGCGACCTCGGCGTCGGCGTTGTCCACCCGGTAGACGCTGCCGGGCGGCCCCCACAGCGTGAACTCCATGTTCGACTGGCCGGAGCACACCCAGACCTCGCCCACGACGACGTCCCGCAGGCGGATCGTGTTCCGGCCGGTCACCACCAGGTCGGCGGGCGCGCCGGGATTGAGCGGCTCGAGGTAGATGATCCAGCTGCCGTCCTTGCCCGCGGTCGCGTGGGCCGTCTGGTCGCGGAAGGTGACCGTCACCGACTCACCCGGCGCGGCGCGGCCCCAGACCGGCACGGCCTTGCCCTGCTGCAGCACGGCGTGTTCGGTGAACAGCGGCGCGAGGGTGATTTCGGCGCGGATCGCCAGGGGCAGCAGCGCGACGAGGAGGAGAAGGCGTCGAGGCATGGGTGAAGGTGGTTAGAACGCGAATGGCCGGTTGGTGCAAGCGCGCCGGGATGGAGGGTTAGTCGGTCATTGCGAGGAACCCCGCTCAAGGGGCGACGAAGCAATCCGATTTGGTGGGGCGGGGTTTATCCCCGCCAGCTGAAGATCGACCAACTTGATCGGCGGGCATGAAGCCCGCCGCACCGGGACCTCGGGCCTCGCGATGACAGGGCAGAAGGACCTGCCATTGCCGCGCGCTTTGATTTGGACCTGGCGGCGGCTTTCGACACCATCGCGGGTCATGCGTTCACTGGCTGATCAGGTGGTCATCATCACCGGCGCCTCCGCGGGCCTGGGCGAGGCCACGGCCCGGCGGCTGGCGCGGGCCGGGGCGCGGCTGGTTCTCACCGCGCGGCGGGCGGAGCGGCTCGCGGCGCTGGCGCGCGCACTCGACGCCGGCGGCACCCGGGTGCTGGCGGTGCCGGCCGACGTGACGGTCGACGCCGACCGCCGCCGGCTGGTGGAGGCGGCGCTCGCGAAGTTCGGGCGCATCGATGCGCTCGTGAACAACGCCGGCTACGGCACGCGCGGGCCGGTGGAACTGGTCCCGGTCGAGCTCATCCGGCGGAATTACGAGACGAACGTGTTCTCGCTCATCGCCCTCACCCAGCTGGTGGTCCCGCACCTGCGCGCGCAGGGCGCCGGCCGCGTCGTCATCATCGGCTCGGTCGCGGGCCGCATCGCCCGGCCGTTCTCGTCGATCTACGACTCGACCAAGCACGCACTCGAGGCGATCACCGACGGCCTGCGCGGCGAGCTCCGGCCCTTCGGCATCGAGGTCGTGCTGATCCGGCCGGGCTTCATCCTGACCGAGTTCGTGGATACGGCGAACCAGGTCTCGGCGCCGGTGGCGGCGAACGCCGGGCCCTATGCGCCGTATTTCGGCGGCTTCCGCGACAACTACCAGCGGTGGCTGGCCTGGGCCGGCCGGCCCGACGACATCGCGCGGCTGGTTGAGAAGGCGCTGACGGCGCGCCGGCCCGCGCCGCGCTACGCCGCGCCGGCGCACGCGAAGCTGTTCCTCTTCCTCAAGTGGCTGCTGCCGCCGCGCGTGCTCGACCGCCTCGTGCGCGTGCGCAAGGCGTAGCATCCGACGTTGTAGGGCGGGGTCGCTGACCCCGCCTTGTTCCGTTTATTGGCGGGATCTGGAGATCCCGCCCTACAGTTTCGTAAGGGCGCAACAAGATTGCGCCCCTACGAGTCCGCACCTTTTCGGTTGTAGGGGCGCAGACTCGCTGCGCCCATCGAGCCCCGGTCACCGGCCCCGGAGGAACTGGTGCAGCTCCACCGCGAGCTTGGGGCCGAAGCCGGGCAGCTCGCGGATTTCGGCGGCGGACGCGGCGCGCAGCCGGTCGATCGAACCAAAATGTTCGAGGAGCGCCCGCCGGCGCACCGGGCCGAGGCCGGGAAGATCGTCGAGGACCGACTCGCGGATCTTTTTCGAGCGCAGGTCGGCGTTGTAGGTGTTGGCAAAACGGTGGGCCTCGTCGCGCAGGCGCTGGAGGAGCTGGAGGCCGGGGTGGGTGAGCGGGAGGTTGAGCGGCGGGCGCGCGTCGGGAAAGACGATCGTCTCGTGCTCCTTGGCCAGGCCGACGAGCGGCGGCGGGGTGAGGTCGAGCGCGAGGAACGCCTTGAGCGCGGCGGCCACCTGCCCGCGCCCGCCG
>CAZAFS010000494.1:0-2709 GCA_964484165.1 uncultured Opitutaceae bacterium
TGATCGCGGAATCGTCGCGTGCTCACGCCATGCAGGCCAAGTCCACCAGCCGGATTACCGACGCCATCGGCGACTTCCCCTACCGCCTGCAGCTGGCGGGCGGGTGGATCGACCAGCCGTTCGTCTCGCGGCTCAACCCGGATCCGCCCGGCTCCATGGTCGTGGTCAGCCTGCAGCCGACATTTCGTTTCATGGACCGCGCCGGCATGGCCACCGGCTCGCGCCAGATCGCGCTGCGTCTCTGGCGCGGCCGCCTGCCCGACCAACCGCCGCTGACCCTCGTCGAGCAGCTTTACGCCGAGGAGAACCGCGGCAAGGCGGAGCCGTCGGGCACGCAGGACATGATCGGCTTGATCTTCCCCGGCGTCAGCCGGCTCGATTACGACGCGGCGCACCGCGGCGGCGTTTTTCCCCGGCACATCGAATCAAACAACGATCCGGCGGTGGCGGCGTGGCTGGAGAGCGTGCTGCACCTGCTGCCCGTCGCGCCGCGCCCGGACGGCTACAATCCGCTCGGGCGCCAACAGCTCGAGCCTGCCTGGATCGGCCGGCTCGGCCAGTCCGGCCGGGATTGTTTTGCCGCGATCGTGGCGCGCGACGCCGCCCGGTTGGGTGCCTCATTGAACGAAACCATGCAGTGCTGGGAGGCGCTGCTGCCGGACACGGTCATCCATCCGACGCTCACGCTGGATCTGCGCGCGCTGCTGCGCCATTACCAGGCGCGGTACCCGGGGGCGATGTTTTCGGGCTGCGGCGGCGGCTATCTGACCGTGGTCTCGCCCGAGCCCGTGCCCGGCTCGCTCCGCGTCAACGTGCGCCTCGCACCCCCGCCGCCATGACCCGGGTCATCGTGTCCGCCCCGTTGGATCAGTTGAACTCCGGCGACTTCCGGTTTCTGGAGGAGGCGGCGCGCCTGGGCGAACTGCACGTCCTGCTCTGGCCCGACGACGCGGTGCGCGCCCTCGCCGGCCGGGCGCCGAAGTTTCCACGGGCGGAGCGCCGGTACGTTCTCCAGGCGGTGCGGTATGTGACGGCCGTGCACGAGGCCGATGGACCGGTGCCGGCCGACGCCTTGCCCGCGCTGAAATCTTTCCGGCCCGATCTCTGGGTGGTGGATGAAACACACGACACGCCGGAAAAGAGAGCCTGGTGCGCCTCGCACGGACTGGCCTATCGCGTGCTCGCCGCGGGGGACCTGGCCGGTTTCCCGGAACCACCGCCACTCCCACCGTCGAGCCGGCCCAAGGTCATCGTCACGGGTTGCTATGACGTGCTCCATTCGGGGCACGTGCGGTTCTTCGAGGAAGTGTCCGGACTGGGCGATCTCTACGTGGCGCTGGGCCACGACGAAAACATCCGGCTCCTGAAGGGCGCCGGGCACCCCCAGTGCGGCCAGGCGGAGCGACGCTACATGGCCGGCTCCATCCGCCACGTCCGGCAGGCGCTCGTTTCGACCGGCATGGGCTGGCTGGACGCCGAGCCGGAGATCGCTATGCTCAAACCGGACCTCTACGCCGTCAATGAGGACGGCGACCGGCCGGAAAAACGTGAATTCTGCCAGAACCATGGCATCCGCTACGTGGTGCTCAAACGTCTGCCCAAGCCCGGGCTCGCGCGCCGCACGAGCACGGACCTCCGGGGCTTCTGACCCGCCATGCGCTACGCATTGATCATGGCCGGCGGTTCCGGGACGCGGCTCTGGCCCATGAGCCGGACAGCCCTGCCCAAGCAGCTGATTCCCTTCCTCGGCGGCAAGAGCCTGCTGCAGCTCGCCTGGGATCGCCTCGAGGGATTCATCCCGCCGGCCCAACGGTACGTTTGCGCCAACCGGCGGCACGCAAGCCTCGTGGCGGCGGCGCTGCCGGAATTGCCGCCCGGTCAGTTCTTGGGCGAGCCGGAAGGGCGCGATACGCTGAACGCGATCGGCCTCGGCGCCGCGGTGATCGCCCGGCGCGATCCGGAGGCGGTCATCGCCGTGTTTACCGCCGACCACGTCATCACGCCGGTGCCGAAATTCCGCCGGATCGTTGCGCGGGGCTGCCGCCTCGCGGAACGGCAGCCGAACACTCTCGTCACCTTTGGCATCGCGCCGACGGGGCCGGCGATGGGCTACGGCTACCTGAAGTTGGGCGGGCTCATCGATGACACGGCACGCGTTGTGGAAAAGTTCCGGGAGAAACCGA
Organism: uncultured Opitutaceae bacterium; assembly: GCA_964484165.1. GTDB lineage: Bacteria > Verrucomicrobiota > Verrucomicrobiia > Opitutales > Opitutaceae > Fen-1467. The sequence continues at coordinate 2,184 of CAZAFS010000494.1, forward strand.
AAGTGGCCGCCACGGTGCGGGCCTACCTGAAGGCCGGTCCGCGGCGCTACCTCTGGAATAGCGGCATGTTCGTCTGGCGCGCCTCCACCCTGCTCGATTGCATCCGGCGCTACGAGCCCGCCGCGCACGCCGGCCTGGCCCGGATCGCCCAGGCGTGGGGCACGCCACGCCAGGCCGCCGTATTGGCCCGGGAGTTTCCCCGACTGAAGAAGATCAGCGTGGATTATGCCGTGATGGAACCCGCCTCGGGTGATCCGCAGGTGCAGGTGGCCGCCGTGCCCATGCCGTTGCACTGGATCGACGTGGGCGCATGGCCGATGTTCGCCGCGGTGTGCCCGAAGGATGAACACGGCAATGCCCTCGGAGCTGAACGCACCCTGCTGTTGCACACGCACGGGACGCTGGCCGCCTCCAGCGATCCCCGGCACCTCATCGCCGCCATCGGGTGCGACAATCTGATCATCATCCACACGCCGGAGGCGACGCTGGTGTGCCGGAAGGACTGCGCGGAGCAGATCAAGGAGCT
>CAZAFS010000495.1:0-2707 GCA_964484165.1 uncultured Opitutaceae bacterium
GAGAAGTTCTGGGTGATGGGCTGGATCGCCAGGCCGGCGACATGCCAGACCGAATCGTAGCCGGTGTCATTGTCGTTGCGCACGAAGTCCCATTCGGCCATCGCGCCGAGGGTGGTGCCGCCCGGCGTGCCCCGGGCCAGCGGCACGATCACGCCGCCCTCCACCGCGCCGCTCCCCACCCCGGCGCGCCGAGTCGGAATTCTGACGTACGGTTCGACCGCGGCGGCGGCGCTCTCCGATTGGTCGCTCCAAAACGTGTATTTGGACCGCAGGTTCAGCGCCCCGACGCCGGAACTCGAATCCTTGTGGCCGTGCAGATCGAACTTCTCCCGCAGGAACCATTCGAGCCCGACCTGCAGGTCCACATCGCGGGTGATGCCCGTCGCCAGCAATGTCCGCGCCACCACTTCCGCGCTGTATGGCTTGTCCGCCTGGTTGGGATCCTGCCGCTCCAACGCCAGCGACATCAGGTCCGCCTGGGCCACCAGCTTGCCCGGCGGGATGGTCCAGGGCGTCTCGGTCAACTGCGCCCCGGCCCGGGGCGCCGCGACGAAGACCGCCGCCATGATCAGCGTCGCCACGCAGGGTTTCCAGCCGCCGGAGCGCAGGGGTTCCATGGCCCCAGCGATACGGCCGCGACAAGCGGCTTCAATTTCAAAATTAGCGACGCTTGGCCCTGTAGCCGGCCTCGGTGAGGCCGGTCAACCGGGGTCGGCGACCCCGGCTGCAACCAACGGAAGCCGAGACCATCGTGGCGATGCAGGCCGAAGCCAGAAGGCGGATTCAACCTTGTCTCCGCTCGCGGCGCCTTTCCATACTGCCCGCGGATGTCGAGGTCATTCGCCCGGATGGTCATGGTGGTCACGGCCGCGTTCTTCGCGGTCTTTTTCCTCTGGCCGGTTCTGCAGATCCTGAAGGGCGGCTTTGTCAACGCCGACGGGCGCCTCACCTTCGCCTTCCTCGGCGAGCTGCTGACCGATCCGTTTTATCTGGGCTGCCTGGGGAATTCGTTCCTGCTGGCCCTGGCCACCACCGCGCTGGCGCTGCTCCTCGCCCTGCCCCTGGCGTTCTTTTTCGACCGGTATCGCTATCCCGGCCGGGGGCTCCTCGCCTCGCTGATCCTCATTCCGATGATCCTGCCGCCCTTCGTGGGCGCGATCGGCCTCAAACAGATTTTCGGGCAGTACGGCGCGGTCAACGCCTTCCTCGTGGCGCTCCATCTGCGGCCGGCCGGCTGGGCGTTTGACTGGTTCGCCGCGAGCCAGTTCTGGGGTGTCGCGTTCATCGAGGCGCTCAGCCTTTATCCGATCATCTATCTCAACGCCGTGGCGGCGCTGGCCAACGTTGACCCGGCCATGGAGGAGGCGGCCGAGAACCTCGGCTGCACCGGCCTCCGGCGCTTCCGCCGCATCACCCTGCCCCTGATCAACCCGGGGCTGTTCGCCGGCGCGACCCTTGTCTTCATCTGGACTTTCACCGAGCTCGGCGTGCCGCTCATCTTTGACTACAGCCGCGTCATGCCGGTGCAGATTTACTACGGCCTGAAGGACATCGGCGGCAATCCGTTCCCCTACACCCTCACCGCCATCATGCTGGTGAGCAGCGTGCTGCTGTATGCGGTGGGCAAGGGCCTCTTCGGCCGCGACAGCTACGCGATGATGGCCAAGGCCACCAGCGCCGGCGGCGCCCGCGCCCTGCCGCCGCTGCGCGCCTGGTTGTGCACGGCGCTCTTCGCCGGCGTGACGCTCGTCGCCATCCTCCCGCACCTCGGCGTCGTGCTCATCGCCTTTTCCAGCCACTGGCACGCGACGGTGTTCCCGCACCAATACACCCTCGACAATTTCCGTCTCGCCCTCGGGCACGACCTCACCGTCCCGGCCATCGCCAACAGCCTGAAATATTCCAGCGTGGCCACCCTGCTCGACCTGGTGCTGGGCGTCGCCATCGCCTACGTGATCGTGCGCACCCGCCTCGCCGGCCGGCGGATGCTGGATTTCCTCGTGATGCTGCCGCTGGCCGTGCCGGGGCTGGTGCTGGCCTTCGGCTTTCTCGCCATGAGCCAGGAGGGCCGCCTGCTGGCGTTTCTCAACCCGATCGAGAATCCCACCGCCCTGCTCATCATCGCCTATGCCGTGCGCCGGCTGCCCTACGTGGTGCGGTCCGCCGCGGCCGGGTTCCAGCAGACCAGCGTGACGCTGGAGGAGGCGGCGCAGAATCTCGGCTGTCCGCCGGTCAAGACCACCGTGCGGATCACCCTGCCCCTGATCACGGCCAATCTCATCGCCGGCGGCCTGCTCGCCTTCGCCTTCGCCATGCTCGAGGTGTCCGATTCGCTCATCCTCGCGCAGAAGCAGGCGTTCTATCCGATCACCAAGGCGATCTTCGAACTGTTCCAGCTGTTGGGTGACGGCCGCTTCCTCGCCTCCGCGCTCGGCGTGTGGGCGATGGTCTTCCTCGGCGTGACGATCGCCGGGATGAGTCTCCTGCTGGGCCGCAAACTCGGAGCGCTCTTCCGGGTTTGAGACCGGACTCATGCGGTAGAACCATGATCTTGTTCGCGAGCGCTCTAGCCATTCGGCGAATCATGTAGGAGCCTGCTTGCAGGCGATTTCTCCTCGGTCATCCTCCTGCGCCAAGGCTACGGAGGACAGGTCGCGAGCACCTGTCGGCCGAAGCTTCAGGCGAAGGCCGAAGCTCGCTCCTACAA
>CAZAFS010000496.1:0-2696 GCA_964484165.1 uncultured Opitutaceae bacterium
ACAAGGTCTTCAGCCAGGAACTCTTTCCCACCATGCTGCGCGGGACCGCGCAGGGCATCACGTTTGGTGTCGCCCGGACCTTTCTCGGCATCTGGAGCTTCTTTGTGCCCGTGCTCGCCCACGCCGGGATCGGCCAGGTCGCCGGACTCCTGACCCTGTTCCTCGCCATCAGCGGCGTGGTTGGGTTCTTCTTTATGCCCGATACCTCCGGCAAGTCGCTGGAGCAAATCGAGCATGAGCGCGCCCAGGGGTGAGTTGCTCCGGCCACCCGCGGCGTACCGGACGGATTCCCCGCTCGCCGCCTCGCCGTACTGGCTCCAGGGCGGCGGCGAGTAATCGGCCGCGGCCCGTCAGGTGGTCTTCCGCAGCGTCATGACGCACTCGAGGTGGCGCGTCTGCGGAAAGAGGTCGAAGGGCTGCACGGCCGCCAGCGCGTAGCCGGCGGCCAGAAAACGGCGCAGGTCGCGCATCTGCGTCGCCGGATCGCACGACACGTAGACAACCGTGCGCGGGCCGAAGCCCAGGAGCTGGTCCAGAAACGCCTCGTCGCAGCCCTTGCGCGGCGGGTCGATCACCACCGCCGTGTCACCCGGCGGAAAGTCGAGCCCGGCGAAGATCGCGGCGGCCGCGCCGGCGAGGAACGTGGCGTTGGTGATCCCGTTGGCCGCGGCGTTCTCCCGGGCGAAGGCCACGGACGTTTCACTCACCTCCACGCCCGCCACGCGCTCGAAGCGCGCCGCCGCCGCCAGGGCAAAGAGCCCGCTGCCGCAGTAGGCGTCGATCAGGAAGCGCGCGTTGTCCGCGGCGGCCTGGTCGCGCACGTAGCCGGCGAAGGCCGGCAGCAGAAAGGGATTGTTCTGGAAAAAATCGCGGGCGAGGAAGCGCAGCTTGAGTGTAGTGATTGTGGCCGGGGTCGCCGACCCCGGCTGACCGGCCTCAGCGAGGCCGGCTACAGGGATCTCCTCGGAGATGGCGTCGTCGTAATGGGTCGTCACCACGCCACCCGCCGCGCGCAGGAGCAGCGTCGCGCCCCGTGTGAATTCGCCGGCGAGGATTCTGGCCCGCACCTCGCCGCGCACCTCCGCCAGCCGCCGGTTGATTTCCTCGACCGCGATCTCGCAGCGCGGCACGTCGACGATCTCGTGCCGCGAACCCTGCCGCAGAAAGCCGATGGGAAACGGCGCTTCGCTTTGGTTTTGAGTTTTGGGTTCTGAGTTTTGGGTCAGAGCAGCCGATTGCTGGGTTCCAGGATCTGTCTGAGGTTTGTTTGGGATTTGGAACTTGGCGTTTGGAGTTTCCGCCGCGGCTGCGCGGCGTGGCGCGGCAAAATGCGGCGTGATCTTCGAGCGGTAGCCGAACTCGCGCGGCGCGGCGATGACCGGCGCCACCGCGAAATCCAGGCCGGCCAGGTGCTGCAGCAACTCGCGCACCTGCTGCCGTTTCCAGCGAAGCTGCTCACCGTAGGCGAGATTCTGGTACTGGCAGCCGCCGCAGCGGCCGAAAAGCGGACAGCGCGGCGTGATCCGGTGCGGGGACGGCGTCAGCACCGCGACCAGATCGGCCTCCGAGTAGTTCGAGTGATTCCGGAACACCCGGGCCCGCACGCGCTCCCCGGGCAGGGCGAAGGCGACCAAAACCACCCATCCGCCTCGCGGCGGAAGGGTGACAGGTTCCAAGTCACAAGTACCAAGTTCCAAGTTATCCGCCAGCGGCACGCGGCCGAGGCCGACGCCCAGGTTGGTGAGTGTGGTGATCTCCAGCTCGATCTCCTGGTGATAGGCAAAAGGCTGGTCGTTCAACTTTCGCTTTGGAATGGCCACGAAAAGACACAAGAATCCACAAAAAGCCGGAGAACCAAATCTTTTTGTGGCCTCTGCCCCTGAAAAAATCACCAGTCTGCAGAATCCGCGCGTGAAGCAGCTGGTGAAGCTGCGCGACCGCCGGGCGCGCGACGACGCGGGCCTGTTCCTGATCGAAGGCTATCGCGAAGTGCGGCGGGCCGTGGAGGCGGGCGTGAAGCTGCAGGAGCTTTACTGCGCCCCCGAGTGGTTTCTGGGCGAAAACGAACCCTTGCTCATCGAGGCGGCGCAGCGGGCCGGCGCGGAGGTGTTCGAGCTCTCGCGGCCGGTGTTCGCCAAGGTATCCTATCGCGACCGCCCCGACGGGCTGCTCGCCGTCGCGCCGCAGTGGAAACGCACGCTCACGGACCTCGCTACGATGGTGGGTCGGGGTTTATCCCCGACGGGCGATGGCGGGCGTAAAGCCCACCCCACCGATCCCTTCCTGCTCGTCGTCGAGGCTATCGAGAAGCCCGGCAACCTCGGCACCCTGCTGCGCAGCGCCGACGCCGCCGGGGTTGACGCCGTGCTGGTCTGCGATCCGGTCACGGATCTCTTCAACCCCAATGTCGTGCGCTCCTCCACCGGCGTGCTTTTCTCCGTGCCGGTCGTGGTGGCGGACAGCGCGGAGGTGCGAGCGTGGCTGCGCGACCAGGGCATCCGCGCCGTGGCCACCACGCCGGCGGCCCCGGCGCTGTACACGGAATCCGACCTGCGCGGGCCGCTGGCGATCATCATGGGCAGCGAACAGTACGGCTTGAGCGAGTTCTGGCTGAAGGAGAGCGACCTGCTGGTGCGCATTCCCATGGCCGGCCAGGCTGACTCGCTCAATGTGGCCATGGCCGCGATCATCGCGCT
>CAZAFS010000497.1:0-2690 GCA_964484165.1 uncultured Opitutaceae bacterium
GCCGTCAGGGGCGCCGGCCGAACACCGCCACGCCGGCCGCGGCGCCGACAAAAACCCGGCCGTTGGCGATGGTGGGCGTGGCGAACTTGATACCGGATCCGAACTGGTCGCGGCCGCCCGGCGCCTGATTGCTGTCGTAGAGTTCGCGGGCCAGGTTGCGCGCGTCGTAGGCGTAGAGCACGGCGGGATCGCGCAGCTCGATCGCCCAGACGATGCCGTCGGTCGCTCCGTTGGCCGATATGCCGGGGGTGGCGCCGGGGTAGGTGAACTTGTTTTTCGTCTGTGAACTCGCAGTCGTGGCAAGCCGCGCCTGCATGACGGGGTAGGCGCGGATGGCATCCGTCATGGCGCCATAGTACACCGTGCCGTCGAAGTACGCCGGCATCCCGTATTCCTGGCCGGCCAGCACGCCTGTCAGCTCCTGGTAGACGTCGTTCCGGTCGGCGTGGAATCCGCCCAGGTGGTCGCAGTCCACCACGTAGATGGTCTGGCCCTTGCCGGCGCCGACCGCGAGGCGGCGCACGCGGCCGCTGGTATCCGTGCAGTCGGGCAGCCGCAGCGCGCCGCCGGAGCCCAGGTCCCAGTCGACGCTGGATTCCCAGACGACGTTTTTCATCGTGAAGTAATCCGTCACTGCCAGCTGCCCGCCGGCCGTCGAGAGCTTCAAAAACGCGTTGCCGAAGTCCTGCCGGCGGGGAAAGCCACGGGCGTCCAGATCGGTGTCAAACGTGCCGTTGCCGGCCAGGAGGTAGATGGTGCCGTCGGCGTCCGCGGCCGGCGCCGCACCGGAAGCCCAGAGGGCGCCTTCGGTGCCGTTCGGCGTCAGGTTGAGCACGGCCGCCCGTGCCAGCGTGCGCGCGTTGTACGCGATGATCCAGCCGTTGTAGGGCGGATGATCGCAGTGCGAGGCCCAACAAGTGTAGATGACGCCGTTGAGCAGCAGCAGGCCGGTCCGCTCCTTGTACTGCGCCGGGTCGAAGACCAGCCGGCCGTTGACGCTGTTTTCGCCGCTGCCCGGACATTCCGCCTCGATGGTGGCGGGGCTGCCCGGCATCTCCGCGCCGGTGATCACGTCCAGCGCATGCAGGCGCTGAAAATGGCGTCCGGTCCGGTCCTTGGACATGCCCACGACGTAAAGCGTCCCGTGGGGCCCGGTGCCCGGATCGATCACCGGCGTGGCCGTCACGCCGATCTCCGGTTCGATCTGGCCGCAGCCGCGGTCGTCGCTGGGTATCTCGCCGGCGCCGAGCAGCGAGGTTTGCCACAACACCGCGCCGGTGTCGGCGTCAAAGGCGTAGACGCTGTCGTGTTCGGTCGCCACGTACAGCACGTTGTGCCGCGCCCCCGCCACCGTCTGGTGCGACAGATACAGCGGCTGCGCGTACACCTGGCCGTCGGTGGCATAGAAGCCGACCTTGCCGAAGCTGGCGCAGTTCACGTTGGCCGGGGTGAGGATGGTCTCCTGCAGGTTCTGGCCGGTGCGCGCGAGGTCGTTGTGGTAGGTGAGAACGTTCACCCCGGGCGACGCGGCTGCCGCGATACTGTCTCCGCTGCCGGCGCACCTGACCAGCAGCGCGACAGCCAGCCCAGGTATCAGCAGGGAGGGGCGGCCCCGGGCGGTGGGGTGGAAGAAAGATCGCATGCGTTTCTTGGGGATGGCTGGACCGATGTGCGGGTTGTTTTGTTCCCTGACAAGCCGATCGCCGCCGCGGGAATCCGCCAAACGGGCCGCCCGAAAAGCGGTGCCGCTCGGGGCGGGCGACCGATTCGACACTTGCGATCAGCCGGCGGATTGGGCTTAAGAGGACCAATTTCGCTTATGAACGTATTCCGTGCACTCTTTCGCCCGGCGGGTTGAGCACCAGCCATGCCCTGGTACCTCTACCTCGCGCTGAAGCAGCTGTTCCCGACCGGGCGGCGCGTGGCGTTCTTCACGGTCGCCTCGATCGCCGGGGTCATGCTCGGCGTGGCGGTGCTGATCGTCGTGCTCAGCGTGATGAACGGCTTCGGCGACGAGATCCGCCGGAAGATCGTCGAGACCTACGGCGACGTGCACGTCGAGAACGGGGGCATCATGTACGACCAGGCGGACGTCATGCGGAAGATCCAGACCCTGCCCGGCGTGGCCGCGGTGGCGCCGTATGCGCAGGGGGTGGCGATGCTGCAGGCGGACAACCGGCCGTCATTCCCCAACATCCTCGGCATTGACGTCGAGCGGGAGGAGGCGGTCGTGCCGCTGGCCCGGTTTCTCGTCGTCGGCCGGATGGAGGACCTCGACGACGACTCGGTCTTCCTCAGCTCCGAGCTGGCCGTGTCGCTGGGCGCCCGCGTCGGCCAGAAGGTCGACGTCTATTCGCCGCTGTTCCTCGAGCGCCTGAAGAAGGACGAGATCATGCTGCCGCGCGCGGTGCGGGTGGCCGGCATCTTCGAGACCGGGTGGAACCAGGTCGACAGCAACACGGTCATTTGCTCGCTCCGCCTGATGCAGGATCTGTACGGACTCGGCGCGGGCGTGCACGGCGTGACGGTGCGGCTGAACCCGGGCCGGGATCCCGACGCGGTCGCCGCCGGGGTCAACGCGCTCCTCGGGGGCAACTACCGCGCGGTGTCCTGGCTCGAGAGCAACCGCGACTTTCTCTTCGTGCTGCAGCTGGAGAAGAACATGCTGATGTTCATCATCCTGTTCATCA
>CAZAFS010000498.1:0-2689 GCA_964484165.1 uncultured Opitutaceae bacterium
GCGCATCCGCATCAAACTCCAGGGCTTCGACTACCGCGTCATCGACCAGTCGGCCTCGGAAATCGTCGAGACCGCCAAGCGCTCGGGCGCCCGCGTCTCCGGCCCCATTCCTCTGCCGACCTGCATCGAGAAGCTCTCGGTCAACCGCTCCCCGCACGTGGACAAGAAATCCATGGAGCAGTTCGAGTCGCGCACCCACAAACGTCTCATCGACATCATCGAGCCCACCGCCCAGACCGTCGATGAACTCAAGAAGCTGAACCTCCCGTCGGGGGTCGACATCACCATCAACGTTTAACGAACACTTTTCTGACAGACAGTTAGCAGCACGCCGGTGGCTCACCTCCGGCATTGCTAATGTAGGTCTCACGAAACGGAACCCTCCACCTACCGCTTAGCCCATGATCGCTACCCTTTTAGGCAAGAAGATCGGGATGACGCAGGTCTACGACGCCGAAAACGTCCTGATCCCCGTCACCGTGGTCGAAGCCGGCCCCTGCCCCGTGGTGCAGGTCAAGACCACCGAGGGCGACGGCTACAACGCCGTGCAGCTCGGCTTCGCGAAGAAGAAGGTCAAGAACACCAGCCTGGCGGAGCTCAACCACGCAAAAAAAGCCGGCCTGACCGAACCGCCGCGGGTGCTGGGCGAGGTGCGGCTGGCGGAGCCGCCGGCGGTGAAGCCGGGCGACGTCGTCAACGTCACGATCTTCAAGGAAGGCCAGCTGGTCGATGTCATCGGCGTCTCGAAAGGCAAGGGCTTCCAGGGCGTGGTCAAGAAACACGGCGTGGCCGGCGGCCCGGCCGCGCACGGTTCGATGTTCCACCGCCGCATCGGCTCCATCGGCATGCGCCAGACCCCCGGCCGGTCGTGGAAGAACCAGGCGATGCCCGGCCACCTCGGCGCGGAGCGCTGCACCATGCAGAACCTGCGGGTCGTGAAGATCCTCCCCGAGAAGAATCTGCTCCTCGTCAAGGGCGCGATTCCCGGGGCGAACGGCGACAACGTGATCGTCCGCACCGCCCTCAAGGGCCAGCCCCGGGCCGCGCAATAACGCCGAGGAGATCCTGCTGCCATGAAGCTCAAAGTCTACAGTCCCGACGGCGCCCAGAGCCACGAAGCCGATTTCAGCATCCCCGCCTTCGAGGGGGAGCGCGGCGTGCAGGCCGTCAAGGAGGTCGTCGTCGCGCACCAGGCCAACGCCCGCCTCGGCACCCATTCCACCAAGCGGCGCGGCGAAGTCCGCGGCGGCGGCAAGAAGCCCTGGCGCCAGAAAGGCACCGGCCGCGCCCGGGCGGGTTCGATTCGCTCGCCCCTTTGGAGCGGCGGCGGCGTGGTGTTCGGCCCGAAACCGCGCGACTATTCCAAAAAAATCAACGCCAAGGTCAAGGCGCTGGCGTTCAGCCGGGCGCTGTTCGACCGCGCCACGGCCGGCGACCTCGAGGTCATCGAGAAATTCGAGGTCAATCCGGTGAAGACCAAGGTCGTCCACCAGGTCATCACCCGCATCGCGCCCAAGGGCAAGGTGCTGATCGTCGACGATCCGTTTGCGCCCGAGACCCGCCGGGCGGCGCGCAATCTGGACCGCGTCACCCTGCAGGAGGCCACCAAACTCAACACCCTCGATCTCTGCCAGTACGGGAAGATCGTCGTGTCGACCCGGGCCCTCGAAAAAATCCTTGTCCGCGCCCGCGGGTCCAACGGAGGCAACTGATGATCCAAGCTGACAAAGTGCTCAAGCTCATGCGCCTGACGGAGAAGTCGAACAAGCTCTCCTCCGAATACGGTCAGTATACCTTTGAGGTCGCGTCCGCCGCCACCAAGCACACCGTGCGCGAGGCGGTCGAACAGACCTTCAAGGTCACCGTCATGCGCGTGAACATCCAGAACGTCCGCGGCAAGTTCCGGCGCAGCCGCCGGGGCCAGCCCAGCCGCACCTCGGACTTCAAGAAGGCCATCGTGACCCTCAAGGAGGGCGACAAGATCGAGCTCACCTGAGCCGCGCGGCCGCCCCGGAGACCACTGCCATGCCACTCAAAACCTTCCGCCCCATCACGCCGACGCTGCGTTTCACCGAGCTGAACCGCCCGGAGGACATCGCTGACAAACGCCCGGAGCGCGGCTTGACCGAGCACAAGCACAAGACCGGCGGCCGCAATTGCTACGGCCGCCTCACCTCGCGCCGCCGCGGCGGCGGCCACAAGCAGCTTTACCGTCTGATCGACTTCAAGCGCGCCAAGCTCGACAACCGCGCCAAAGTGCAGGCGATCGAGTACGATCCGGGCCGCACCGCCCTGATCGCCCTGATCGCCTACGCCGACGGCACCAAGAGCTACATCCTGGCTCCCCGGGGTCTCAAGGTCGGCGACAGCGTGATCAGCGCCAACAAGTGCGAGAACAACGAGTATCGGCCTGGTGACGCCTATCCGCTGGAGACCATTCCGCCGTCCACCCGCGTGCACGCGGTCGAGCTCCTCCCGGGTCGCGGGGCCCAGCTCGCCCGCTCGGCGGGCGCCGGCCTCGAACTCATCACCGTGGAGGGCGGCAACGCCCAGCTCAAGCTGCCCTCGGGCGAAATCCGCCTCGTCAACGCCCGGTGCCGCGCGACCATCGGCGAGGTCGGCAACGCCGACCATATCAACGAGTCGCTCGGCAAGGCCGGCCGCAACCGCTGGCTCGGCCGCCGTCCGC
>CAZAFS010000499.1:0-2687 GCA_964484165.1 uncultured Opitutaceae bacterium
GTGATCGACGCCATCGCCGGCGCCACGCCCAACGGCCAGCCCGCGCCCGCGGGCAGCGACCAGGTCGTCCTCACCCAGATGCATGACCGCCGCAAGGCGTGGAACGCCGATTTCGCGCGCCAGTTTCCCGGTTTCAACATCGACCTCGGCGTGGCCAACAGCCGCGAGAGCGACTACACCTCCACCGGCTGGTCGATCAACACGATCACCGATTTCAATCAGAAGAACACCGAGCTTCTCCTCGGCGTGGCCGGCACCGACGACGACATCAAGGTGTTTTATCAGCCGGCCTGGGCCCGGAAGCGCACCAACGACCTGATTGCGGGCGTCACCCAGGTCCTCGATCCGCAGACGTCCGTGGTCTTCAATCTCTCGTGGGGCCGCGCGAACGGTTACCTGAGCGACCCCTACAAGCTCGTGCAGAAGAGCGTCCAGGTGGCTCCCGGCGTCTTCTTGCCGTTTACCTACGGCGAGAACCGGCCGGACACGCGTACCAAGTGGACCGTCCGCGCCTCGCTCAACCACGCTTTCGCCGACTGGCATGCGGCCATCGAGGCGAGCTACCGCTTTTACCACGACACCTTCGGCACGAACGCCCACACCCTCGAGCTGACCTGGCTCCAGCAGCTCGGTGCGCACTTCATCCTGCAGCCGGAACTTCGCTTCTACGACCAGAGCGCGGCGCGCTTCTATTATTACCAGCTCGACCCGACGCCGATCGTGCCGAACTTCGGCGCCCCGCGCACGCAGGGTCCGTTTTACTCCTCGGACCACCGCCTGTCGGCGCTGCGCACCGACACCGCGGGCCTGAAGGCGATCTGGCAGCCCAAGGCCGGGTTTCAGCTCGACCTCGCCTATGAGCGCTACGACATGCGCGGCAAGGACGGCGTCACGTCCCAGAGCGCCTATCCCCGCGCGGATATCGTGACCGCCGGCATCGTATTGTCGTGGTAACCGCCGCCGCTCCCCTTGCCATGGTTCCCGCCACCGCCTCGCGCCTCCTCCCACCCCCGGCCGGCAAGCTGTGCCGGCGGACGTTCCCCGCGCTCGGGACGACGTGCGAACTCCAGTATGCCTCGTCCGAGGGCGACCGGCAGGCCACCGCGTTTGAATACGAGGCCGTCAACTGGGTGTGGGCTTTCGAGGCGAAGTATTCGCGCTTCCGGGCCGACAGTCTCGTGAGCCGCATCAACCGCGCCGCCGGCCGCGAATGGATCGAGGTGGACCCCGAGATGGAGCAACTGCTCAAGCTCTGCGACACGCTGCACCTGATGACCCACGGCCTGCTCGACCCCACCGCGCTCCCGCTCATCCAGCTCTGGAACTGGAAGGCGCAGAATCCCCGGATTCCGGCCGACCAGGAGATCGCGGCGGCGCGCCGGCTGGTCGGCTGGACCAAGGTGCAGCGCGCGCCGGGCCGGATCTTTCTTCCGGAACCGGGGATGGCGCTCGATTTCGGCGGCTTCGGCAAGGAATACGCCGTGGATATCGTGGCCCAGATCGCCCAAAGCCACGGCGTCGCCGACGTGCTGGTGGATTTCGGCCACGACCTCCGCGTGCTCGGCGCCCCGCCCGGCCGCCCCGCCTGGCACATCGGGCTCGAAGACCCGCGCCGGCCGGGAACCTCGTGGGCCAGCGTGGCGCTCCGCGGCAGCCGTGGCATCGCGTCGTCCGGCGACTATGTGCGCTCCTTCGAGATCGAGGGGCGCCGCTACGGCCACATCATCGATCCGCGCACCGGCTGGCCGGTGGCCAACGGCTGCGCGCAAGCCACGGTCATCGCCGACACCTGTCTGCAGGCCGGCGTCCTGTCGACGACGGCGTTCGTGCTCGGCGTTGCCGGCGGCGTGGAGTTCATCCAATCCTGCCCGGCGGCGGAGGGCATCCTCATCACCGCCACGGCGCGCGCCCAAACCCGGGGATTCTACCAATATGTCGCTGCCAACTAGATGTCTCGTCGCCTTGGCGGTCGGGCTGGCGGCCGGCGCCCGGGCCGAGCTCAGACCCGGCGATCCGTTTCCCGCCCTCTCCGCCGCCGCGCTCACTGGCGGCCGGCTGCCCGGCACCGGCGGCAAGGTCGTGCTGGTGGATTTCTGGGCCTCGTGGTGCGCCCCGTGCCGCGAATCGTTTCCCGCCTACGCCAAGCTGCAGGCCGACTATGCGCGCCGCGGGCTGGTGATCGTGGCCGTCAGCGTCGACCGCGATCCCGCCGCCTACGAGGCCTTCCTCGAGAAATTCCGGCCGCCCTTCGCCGCCGTGGATGATTCGACGCAACAGCTGGTGCGCCAGGTCAGCGTCCCCGCCATGCCCACCTGCTACCTGCTCGGCCGCGACGGCCGGGTGCGCTTCGTGCACCAGGGCTTCCACGGCGCCGGCACCGAACGCGAGCTGCGCGAGGAGATCGATGCGCTGCTCGCCGAACCCTTCCGCTCCCCATGAAAACCTCTCCCGTCCGTCTTTGTCTTGTCTGCCTGTTCGTTGTGCTTGGTGTTGTCGTGTTCAGTGGCTGCACGAGCACGAGCCTCGTGCGCGTGCAGCCCTGGGCGCGGGCCACGCTGGCCGGCTACACCATGCGGCCGGATCGCGATCCGCTCGCCGTGGCGATGGCCGATCACGTCTACACCTCGCGCGAGACCGCCACCGGCGGCCGCGGGGTCGGCGGCAGCGGGTGCGGCTGCAACTGAGCG
>CAZAFS010000500.1:0-2680 GCA_964484165.1 uncultured Opitutaceae bacterium
GCCGGGTGCGGTCTTGCCTCAGGCCTGCGGAGCCGCCTCAATCGCCGGTCCCCACATGATTCGCCCCCCCCGCCTCCTGGTGGTTTTCGCCGGCGCCGCCGCGGCCGGCGCCGGTGCCGCGCCCGTCCCCGCGCCGGTCGCCGCGACCGATCCGGCCGCGCTCCGCGCGTGCCTCGCCGGCGTCGAACGCGAGTTGCACGACGACATCCTGCCCTACTGGCTGCAGCACGCGCCGGACCGCGAGCACGGCGGCTTCGTGGGCGAGATCAGCAACGATCTCGTGGTGAAGCCCGACGCGCCCCGCGGCGCCCTGCTCTCGGCGCGGATCCTCTGGACCTACGCCGCGGCCTACGAGCGCTCCAAGGATCCGGCCCACCTCGCGATGGCCCGGCGGGCGTACGAGGACCTGCTCAACCGCTTTTGGGACCGCGAGAACGGCGGCTTGTATTGGTCCATCACCGCCGGCGGCCGGCCGCTCAACGCCCGGAAGATCCTCTACGTGCAGGCATTCGGCGTCTACGGCCTGAGCGAGCTCCGCCGCGCCACCGGCGACCAGGCCGCGCTCGACCGCGCGATCGCACTTTACCGGATCATCGAGGCGCGCTGCCACGACCACGTGCATGGCGGCTACTTCGAGGAATTCACCCGGGACTGGACGCTGGAAAAAAACATGCGTCAAAGCGTCATGGGCGGACGCGCCCTGAAATCCCAGAATACGCACCTGCACCTGCTGGAAGCCTACACCAACCTGCTGCAAGTGTGGCCCGATCCGGGATTGCGGCAGAACCTGCGCGAACTGGTGGACGTGATGCTGACGCGCATCATCGATCCCGCCAACCACCACCTGCGGCTGTTTCTCGACGCCGACTGGACGCCGCGGTCGGACACCATCTCCTTTGGGCACGATATTGAGGCAAGCCGGCTGCTGACCGAGGCCGCCGCAGTGCTGGGCGATCCGGCGCTGACCGCGCGGATCCGTCCGGTCGCGCTGCAGATGGCCCAGGCCACGCTGGCCGAGGGCGTGGACACGGATGGCGGCCTCCTGTCCGAAGCGGGACCGCATGGTCTGACCAACCCGGACAAGGAGTGGTGGCAGCAAGCCGAGGCCCTGACCGGCTTCCTCAACGCCTACCAGATGTCCGGCGATCCCCGCTTTCTCCAAGCCTCCCTGCACGCCTGGGATTTCATTGCGGCGCACGTGATCGACCGGACGCACGGCGAGTGGTATCGCCTGCTGGCGCGGGACGATCGCGTGCTTTCGTCGGACAAGATCAGTCTCTGGAAATGCCCCTACCACAACGGCCGGGCCTGCCTGGAGATGATCGACCGGCTGCACGCCGTGCTCCGGCAGGAGCACGGCGAATGAAGAAGGAAGACCGAAGAGGAGCGTTCGAGGGTTCCCGGCGCGCGACTGCGGCCGCGAGGTGCACGCGACCCTGCCAGCAGTCAATCCGAGATTGTAGGGCGGGGTCGCCTTGGCTCGCCGGAGCGTTGTGCGAAGGCGGCCGTACCCCGCCACGACATTGGCTGCTGACGTTTGCGGCATGGCTGATGTCGCGCCTTGCGGCGCTCGGTACGGCGATGCCGCCCTACAACCAGCCACCACGACCGCCGCGGCTGACGCGCCGCTCAAAGGTCCAGAATCCGGATGCCGTGCGCGTCGAGACTCACCGGCTGCGTGCCGCGGCCGTCGCCGAGCGTGACGGTGGTGTCCTGCGCGGTGCCGGCGTTGTTGATGACGACGAGCTTCCGCTGCTTCGGAAACCAAGCGCACTCGGTGCGCACATTGGAGCAGGACCACGGCGCGTAGCCGGCTTCGTCGGAGGCAGCCCACGCGATGGCGCGGTGCAACAACCGCGTGTTCTCCGGGGTGAATTTGAAGCCGCTCAGATACACACTGCGGCCGCGGCCGAAGGGATTGACCGCGAGGCGAGGCGAGCCGTCGCGCTCCGCGAGCACGCGCGTGCTCGCGGATAGGACAAATAGGCCTGATACGTCCTTGCCGAAGTCAAGCGGCCCGCCCAGGTCCGCCGTGAGGAAGTGCGGCGCCACGGGCGCACCGGGCGCGGCATATTGGTAGCGGCCGTTGGCGAGGCGCTCGCCGCGCTCGCGATCGAGGCCGAGCACGGGAGCCAGTTGAAAGAGTCGTCCGGGCGCCCGCACGGCGGAGGGCTCGGCCACGCCAATGAATCCCCCGCCCTGTTGCACCCAGCGGGTGAGTCGCGCCACGACCTGCGGGTCGTTCCAGTAGGGGCCGCCACTCCAGGCGCTGCCCTCGCGGCCGCAGTTGATGACCACTTTCACGCCCCGCGGCACGCCGTGCCGCCGCAGATCGTCGAAGCTGATAAACTCCACGTCGACCGGCAAACCGGCGAGCGACTCGAGGAGTTCGTTGAGCTCGAGGCCGCGGGTGAAGTGTCCGGAGCAGATCCACGAGCGCAGGGAGCCCCAGGCCGTGAGCACGGCCACCTTGAACGGCGCGGTGTAGGGCCGGTCGCCCTCGTGAAACGACTTCAGTAGGCGGAATTCCCGCGCAAGCCGCTCCACGTACTCGACGAAATCGGGCCACGGCTCGACCAGCGACAGGTAGCCGCCGAGGCCGATGCGGTCGATGCGCGCGCGCACCAGGCCGCGGCGGGCGTCGATCCAGAAATTCTTGGCGTCGAGCGTCGGGTTGCCG
>CAZAFS010000501.1:0-2675 GCA_964484165.1 uncultured Opitutaceae bacterium
GTAGCTGGCCTGAATCCAATCGCTTATTACCGGCTGAATGAAACAGCACCGGTACCTGCAGACACGGCCACAAACCTCGGCACGGCCGGGGTGATTGGCACGGCGTTTTACATCAACACCCCGCTCCACCGGCAACCCGGCGCGCTGGCGGGCAGCACGGACACTGCGGTTGGCTTAAACGGCACGAGCCAGCGAGTGGCCACACCATGGGATTCGTCAATCAATCCGACGGGTCCGTTCACGGCTGAGGTGTGGGTGAATCCGGCGGTGCCGGGCTCGGCCTCAACGCCTCCGTGTCCGCTATCCTATTGGTCCGCGCCCTCAGCGCGGTTCGGCTGGCTGATTTACGAGTTGGACACCGGTTGGAGCTTGAGGATGTATAACGGTGTCGATTCGAGCGCAGCAGTGAGTATCACAGGGGGCGGTGTGCCCAACGTCGGCCAATGGTACCACCTCGTAGTGGTCTATGACGGCACCACCGCCAACCTCTACGTGGATGGCGTGGCCGCCGGCCCGGCGACGGCGGCGTCGGCTTACGCGCCGAATGTGGGCGGCCCGTTCACGATAGGCGCCAGGGCGGACAACAATTTCCGGTTCGCAGGGTATGAGGATGAGGTGGCGTTGTACACGAATGTGCTGTCGCCGGAGGAGATATTGGCGCATTACACGAATGGGATGAGTCTCTCGCCCAGCCCCAGTTATGACTCGCTGGTGCTGGCCAAGAACCCGGTTCTGTATTACCGGCTGGATGAACCAACGTTTACGCCGGGCGCGACGCTGACCTCGCCAAACCTCGGCAGCCTGGGCACTGCGGCGGACGGCACGTATGAAGCAGGCGCGATTACCGGGGTTGCGGGCCCGCAGTTCGGGGGCTTTGGGGCAGGGAATACGGCCATGAGCATCTCATCTCTGGCCGGGGACGTTATCATTCCTCCGCAACAGGTCAACGTGGACCAGTTCACGATCACTTGCTGGTTTAAGCGGAGCGGGGCGCATGTGGCAGGGCAGGCGCTGGTGTTTAGCCGGGGCATCGCGCCGGCGACCGGGCTCGGCTTCGGATACAATGGCTCGCCGGGAGTGGATGAACTGAACGTGCACTGGAACGAAGGACCTTCGAGTTGGCTGACGGGTTTGACGCCGCTAAACGACTTCTGGTATTTTGGAGCGGCGGTCTATACACCCACCAATGTGACCGTTTACCTGGATAGTACCTCGAGCACTAATACAGTAGCTCTCACGGCACACGATTTCAGCCAGGCATCAACTTATATTGGGTTGGACGATGCTCCGTACCCCCGTTTCGTCGGCAGCATTGACGAGGTGGCGCTGTTTGCCCGGGCGCTATCGCCGGCGGAGGTGCAAACTCTCTTTGCTTCCAGCCAGATGCCCCCGCAAATCATGAGCGTAATCCGCACGCCGGCAGACCCGCTCTACGAGGGAAGCAGTATCTCGATGACCCCGACGGTGCGGGGCGTTCCGCCCTTTACCAATCAATGGTACAAGAACAATTTGCCGCTGAGCGGCAAGACGAACGCAACGCTCGCGATCGCGAGCGCCGCGCTAACGGATTCTGGCAATTACACGGTGGTTGTAGGGAACTCCTATGGATCGAGCACCAGCGCGGTGCAAGTCATAACGATTCAAGGCAGCGCGCCCGTGATCCTCACTCAGCCTGCGTCCATCACGAGCTTCGTTGGCGGCACGGCGAGCATCTCAGTGATTGCTGGCGGCAGTCTGCCGCGCACCTACGTGTGGAAACACGGCAAGACCCCCGTCTCCGGCGGGTCGACGGCCACCCTGACCCTGCCGAACATTCAGTGGTCCGATGCCGGCAGCTACACCTGCTGGATCACCAATGTTTATGGCTACACGAACACCGCCGCGGCCACGCTCACGGTGGGAGGGCAGTTCGCAGCTACGGTTCTCCCCGACAACGGGTCCCGTGACCGCCATGTGGCGCTCGGAAGCGATGGCTCAAGCCTGTTCTTCACGGCGGGCAACGCGGCCAATGCCGGCTTCTACAGATTGTCTGGTACGGGCTGGACCACGCTCGCGCCGATCCCGCTGCCCGTCGTCAGCATCAGCTCGCCGCCCTCGAGCACGTCGGCGATGTCGCTGACCTCGCCGGCATGGACCCAGCGGACGGGCCGGTCGAGCGCGGCGACGCCGGCCACGCACTGCGGCCTGCCGCGCTGCACGCACGCGAGCTGAAGGATCTCGCGGACCGTCATATGTAGCAATGCTACCTAATATGCGACGGTTCGTCGGATCGGCGGCGCGAAGTTCGACGCAACGATGGTCCACGCCGCGCCCGCCGGCGCGCATCATCGGCGCATGACGACCACCGAAGCCCTCACCGCGCCCGCGACGCTGCGCAACTTCGCCGGCGGCGCCTGGGTCGAGCCCACCGGCGTCGACCTGCTCGACGACGTCGACCCCGCCACGGGCGACGTTCTCTCCCGCGTCCCGCTGTCCGCCGCCGCCGACGTCGACCGCGCCGTGCAGGCGGCGCGCGCCGCGTTCCCGGCCTGGCGCGACACCTCGCCGCTCGTGCGCGCCCGCGCGCTGATGGCCGTACGCGGCGTGCTCGACGCGCACCGCGACGAGCTCGCCGAGCTGGTCGGCCGCTACATGGGCAAGGCGCTGCCGGACGCGCTGGCGGAGGTCGGCCGCGG
>CAZAFS010000502.1:0-2665 GCA_964484165.1 uncultured Opitutaceae bacterium
CAGCATGATGCCGGGGATCATCAGCGTCGGCACCACGATCATGGAGATCAGCGTCCGGCGGTCGCGCAGCGAGTCGCGCAGCTCCTTGCGGTAGACGGTCAGCAGGTTGCGCCCGTTCATGCCGCCTCCTCCTCGCCGCCCACGGCTTTGACGAAGATCTCCTCCATGTCGCGCTCGCCGTAGCGCTCCTGCAGCTGCGCCAGCGTCCCCTCCGCCACCAGCCGGCCGTGATGGATGATGCCGACGATGTCGCAGAGTTTCTCCACCTCGCTCATGACGTGGGTGGAGTAGACCACGGTCCGGCCCCGGTCGCGGCAGCGCCGCACGAAACGCACGATGGCGCGGGCCGCCATGACATCGAGCCCGACCGTCGGCTCGTCGAACACCAGCACGGACGGATCATGCACCACGGTGCGGGCGATGGAGGTCTTCTGCTTCATCCCGGTCGAATACTTCTCGACCCGCCGGTCGAGGAACTCCCGCATCTCGAGCTCGTCCGCGAGTTCCGCGATGCGGGCGGCGATGGCGGCTCCGGACATCCCGTTGAGCCGGCCGAAATAGGTGATCGTTTCGCGCGCGGTCAGGCGGCCGTAGAGCGCCGTGCTGGTGGCGAGGAACCCCACGCTCGCCCGCACGCGCTCCGGTTGCGCGACGATGTCGAACCCGGCCACGGTGGCGCCGCCGCCGGTCGGCCGCAGGAGCGTGGCCAGCAGCCGCAGCGTGGTCGTCTTGCCCGCGCCGTTGGCGCCCAACAGGCCGTAGACCTGGCCGGGCCGGCAGGAAAACGACACGCCGTCGACCGCGCGGATTTCGCCGCGCTTCCGGTCGTGGAACACCTTGGTCAGTCCGCGGGCTTCGATCATGGGGTTCGGGGCATCACGAAACACCCGAAGGGCAAGAAATCCAAGGCCCTTTCGGTCGGGTGGGTTTCGCGCCGGTGGCGCCGAAAAATCACAGGCTCATCCTTTCGCGGAAGGCTTGCGCCTGGCGGCGCGAGAGTTCGACCTTCAGTCCGCCCTTGAGGTGGACCAGCAGGCCGCCGCTGAACCACGGCTCGATGCGGTCGATCCACGACAGGTTGATGATCTGGCGCCGGTTGGCCCGGAAGAAGCACCGCGGATCCAGGCGCTCCTCCATGGCGTTGAGCGAGCGGAAGAGCTGCGGCTGCGCGTCGGCAAAGTGCAGGCGGGTGTAGTTGCCCTCGCTCTCCATGAGGCGGATCGACTGCAGCTCCACAAACCAGCAGCGCTCGCCCTCGCGCACGAACACCTTGTCGTCGGGCGCCAGGCGGGCCGGCCGCTCGGCCGGCGCCCCCAGGACGCCCGCGCCGGGCCGGGCCTTGAGTTTCTCCAGCGCCGTGGCCAGCCGGGCGGGATCGACCGGCTTCAGCAGGTAGTCGAGCGCGTTGAATTCGAACGCCTTCACCGCAAATTCGTCGTAGGCGGTGGTGAAGATCACCTGCGGCAGCGGCGGCTCGAGCGACTCGAGCAGCCGGAAGCCGTCGTCGCCCGGCATCTGCACGTCGAGAAAGAGCAGGTCAGGCTGGTGCTCGGCGATGCGCGCGCGGGCCTCCTCGGCGTTGGCCGCCTCGGCGATGACTGTGATTTCCGGGTGCGGGGCGAGCAGCCGTCGCAGTTCGTTGCGCGCGAGGCGCTCGTCGTCGATCAGCAGGGCCTTCATGCCGCGGGTGCGAGTGGGATTTTGAGGAAGAGCACGGACTGCCGGTAGTCAATCACCGCCTCGCGCCGCTGCAGCAGGTCGCCGCCGATGATGCCGTCCATCGGGGCCAGACCGCGCTGGCGCAGGCCGGCGTTGACAGGCGCCAGGTCCATGACCGCGCAGGTCCAATCCTGCTCGGTGAAATCCGCGAGCGTGAGCCGGGTCACCACCGTATGGAAGAGGCCGAGGCCTCCGCCCCCCGCGCCCACGCCGCGGCTTTCGCCTTCGGTCAGCGGCAGTCGCAATCCGCGCGCGAAGGCCAGATCCAGCAGGGTCTGGCCGGCGCCGGTATCGAGATACAGGGCGGCCGGCTGTCCGTTTACCCGCGCCTCGGCCAGCGCCAGATGGCCCGACGCCACCCGCGTCAACGCGAGCGGCACGTAGCCTTGGGCAGTCAGGAACGTCGCGAGGGGAGTCATGTCGGAGGCCATCCCGGTTCGCGGTCGATCAGCACCTTGGGTCGCCGCCGCCGGGCGCCGCCGCCGAGGCCGGATGTTCCGTCGCCGCGGGCTCCTGGGGCACGAGCACCTCGGCGATGACCCGGCCGGGCGGATCCTCGCGCAGGCTGAGCGTGGCGCAGGCCCCGAACAGCAGCCGCAGCCGCTCCGCGGCGTTGCGCACGCCGACGCCGGTCGAGCCGCCGTTCGCGGCCAGGGCGCCGGGATTGGTGACCTGCAGGCGCAGGCCGCCGCGTTCCGTGCGCGCGGTCACGGTGATCTCGCCGCCCTCCGGCCGCGGCGCGATGCCGTACTTGACCGCGTTTTCCACCAATGTCTGCAGCAGCATCGGCGGCACCGGCCAGTTGAGCGCGCCCGGCGCGACGTCGAGGCGCACGCGCAGCCGCTCCTCGTGGCGCACCTGCTCCAGCGCGAG
Organism: uncultured Opitutaceae bacterium; assembly: GCA_964484165.1. Taxonomy (GTDB): domain Bacteria; phylum Verrucomicrobiota; class Verrucomicrobiia; order Opitutales; family Opitutaceae; genus Fen-1467. The sequence continues at coordinate 2,593 of CAZAFS010000502.1, forward strand.
GTAGTCGTTGACCGTGCGCAGCTCGTCCTCGAACGGCACGGTCTCGAGGTGGCCGCTCTGCAGCGAGTAGCGC
>CAZAFS010000503.1:0-2648 GCA_964484165.1 uncultured Opitutaceae bacterium
GCTGACCGGCGATATTCTCGTGCCGTCTTCCGTGACGATCCAAGGCGCGGGCATGTGGCACACGACCTTCGTCGGCGACGAAAAACTCTACACTCAGTCGGCGCGACGCGTGCGGTTCAAACTCACGGGCAGCCACATTCGCTTGGCCGATTTTGCGCTTGTCGGCAAGTTGGATTATCGCGGCGACAACGAACCGAATGACGGCATCGTCGGCGCGGGTTGCGCCGACTCATCCGTTTCGCGCGTCTGGCTGGAGCACACGAAGGTTGGCATATGGATCTATAACGGCACGAACCTGGTCATCGACGGCTGCCGCTTCCGTAATTTGCTCGCGGACGGCGTGAATCTTTGCGTCGGCACCAGCGGAACGGTCATACAAAACTGCACCGCTCGCGGCACGGGCGACGATTGTTTCGCGATGTGGCCCGCGGCTTCAGACCAGGGCTTCGTCGAGCAGAGCCCGCGGTCGGGCAACAATGTCATCCGTCACTGCACGGGCCAGCTGACCTTTCTTGCCAATGGCGGGGCGATCTATGGCGGGGCGGACAACCGCATCGAGGACTGTCTCTTTACCGACATCGCCACTGGATGCGGCATTCTGATCAGCACCACCTTTCCCACCTCCGATGAGCAGCGGAAGATCGACAACAACTTCAGCGGAACGACGCTGGTCCGCAACTGCGAACTCGTGCGCTGTGGCGGCTATGATCACAGTTGGGCTTGGCGCGGTTCGCTCCAGATCTGCCTGGATCGCCGCCGCATATCGGGCCTCACGATCAGCCAGGTCACCATTCACGACAGCATCTCCGGCGGGCTGACCATTGTGGCGCCCGGCAGCCGCAAGGGCGAGGGCACGCTTACCCATGCGCGACTTGAAAAAGTGAACATTACCCGGACCGGGCTCGGCGGGGCGTCCCACCATGGCTTGTGGATTCGCCAGGACGCGGTGGGGTGCCTTGATCTGGTCCATTGCGAGATCGCCGACATCCGGAACGAGTCCGTCCACTTCAGCCTGCTCGGGGAATCGGGCGAACCAGTGCCGGGCCAGGATGCCTCCGGGCCCTGATCCCGCCCCGGCACCGCTCGCGCCGACGAGCAGTCACGCCGGCGCGGCCAAGGCGCGGGAACACAGCACCTCGGAATGGGGGTTGGCAGAGAGGAAACGGGTACCACTGCCCGATGTATCAACTTCCGAATGTCCAGATTTGCCCAGTCTATGGGGCCCCGTTGCGGGTCTCTTCGAGACCGAATTCCCCTATTCAATGGGCTGGCATGGGGCCCCAAATGGAGTCGAGCCAGCCGATCATTGGCAGCTTCATGCCCAAATTTTTCCACCGCTTTTGCGCGCCGCCACCGTGAGGAAATTCATGGTCGGATTCGAGATGATGGCGGAAGCCCAGAGAGATGTCACCCCCGAAGCCGCAGCGACGCGCCTACGTGAGCTTCCATCTGTAAGATTCGACGAGGCGGTGTAAGCCGATCCAGGGATTGAAAACCTCCCCACACTTCGCGCGTTCCGCGAGTGGATCCCACCCCTAAGCGGAATCGAAGCAAGTGGAGCAAGCCGAATAAGGGTGATGGTTCGCCTGGACCCGAGGCACTTGCTTCGCCGGCCAGGGTGGTCGATGGAGGTGAGGGGGATTTTCCCCCGTGTCAGCGATGATCCGCCGGGTTAGCCGCTTCAGCTATTTCGGATCGCCATCCGAGGTGCGCAGCCACTCGACGCGCGCTTACGCGCTTGCTCGTGGCCTGCGGCCGGCATTGACAGACGAGAAACGGTGAACCGATTCGATCGCGCGGCGAGTGGCCTGCGACCGTCACAGGCGAAGAGGGAACACTTGGACCTCGTTTGGCCGGTTGTGCCAATAGGTGACGGTTGGTGCATTGGTCTGTCCGTGCCCGTAGCGCAGCCATCCCTGGCTGCCGGATGAGCAGGCTGGAAGCCTGCGCTACAAGGCGCCGCCGCGCCCACGCGCTCCAACGTTGCCTTTTCCCCGACGTTACGGGAAACATCCTGCCTCCAACCCACCCGGTCATGCTCAAATCCGGCATTCTCAACCCCGCCGTGCTCAGCCTGCTGGCGCGCGTGCGGCACACCAACACCCTCGTCCTCGCCGACCGCGGCTTCCCCTTCTGGCCCCAGCTCGAGACCATCGACCTGTCGCTGGTCGACGACATTCCCACGGTGCTGCAGGTGCTCGACGCCATCCGGCCCAACTTCGTCCTCGGCCGTGTCTTCGCCGCCGAGGAGTTTCGGACGAACAACGGCAAGACCCGCCAGGAGGCGCTGACCTCGCGCCTGGGAGGCATTCCCCTCGTCTTCGAGCCGCACGTGGCATTCAAGAAGCGCGTGCCGTCCGCCATCGGACTGATCCGCACCGGCGACACGATTCCGTACGCCAACCTCATCCTCGAATCCGCGTAACGACGCGGCCAGGCGAAGGTTGGCGACGCCACCCCGCTTTCGGCGGGGATTTCCGTGTTTCCAGTTGCTGCGCTCGGCGGCGCCAATACCTTTGGCGGTTGAGCCCTCCCACCCGCCATGTGCCTCGCCGTTCCAGGCAAGCTGCTCGATGTCGCCGGGGAAGATCCCTTCTTCCGCACCGGCCGCGTCAGCTTCGGCGGCGTGGTCAAGTCCGTGAGCCTCG
>CAZAFS010000504.1:0-2645 GCA_964484165.1 uncultured Opitutaceae bacterium
GCCCCGCCGGATCGACGATGCGCAGGTCGGCGAGATTGGCGCGGGCGGCATCGAGGGTTTCAACCGGCAGGGCCATTTTCACCAGGCCGGGCAGGCTGACCGGCAGATCCTGCCGCAGACGCCAGGCTTGCGTCGCAAACGGCTCCGCCCGCACCGGCAGGGCGAGGGCAAGGGTGGCTAGGGCGGCGGGAAGCAGGCGGGAGGGCATGTCAGTTCTTGGATCCGGACGGCAGGAAGCGCTGGTAAAGGAACGAGGCGAGAATCGCCACGACGGCGACGACGACGAGGGCGATGATCCGGTAGAGCTGATCCAGGTGGGCCAGATCGTGCAGGAAGAGCTTCAGCAGGGTGACACTGAGCAGTCCGATCGCAGCCCGGCGCGTCGTCGCGATCCGTCGCGCGATGCCCAGCACCAGCAACCCGAAGGCAAACAGCGCCCAGGCGATCGTATAGGTCATGTCGCGCGCGAAGTTCCCGGAAAACTCGAACGTGAGCGTCTGGCCGGTCTGGCTGTAGAAGTCGGCGATCTCGATGTTGAGCAGGAGGAACGCCAGGACGCCGGCCAGGGTGAAGAGCACCGCCGGGGCGTTGGAACCCAGCACGCGGTTGCGCGGGGGGGCCAGCAGCCGGGCGCCGGCCAGGAGGCAGAGCGTCGTCAGGCCGTAGGCGTACAGGTACCAGTTGAAAATCGGAGTCGGCGTGCGCGCATGGTAGGCGAGCACCGCCGGGTTGAAGGCGAGGCGCACAAACGCCGCGATCAGGAGACCCACCCCCGCCAGGGGCAGACCCTCGTGCGGGAGGCGGCGAAAGAGCCACAGGAGCGCCGCACCCTCCAGGGCCCAGCCGATCGTGATCCACTGCCGTTCAAATTGGATCGGGAAAACCAGCGTGATGAACAGCAGCGCCACGCCGCCGAACCAGGCGAGCACGGCGAGGCGGCGCGGCGCGTCCGCCGGCAGCAGGCGCAGCGCGGCCACGAGGCTGGCCAGCGCCGGCAGGGCGAACACCGCCGGGATCAAACCCATGCAGCCGTTGGGCCACGCCCGCTGCACGAGGTGGTAGATCAGGTAGAAGTGGGCGGGGCCGGCCAGCGCGGCGGTGATCCAAGGCCCGAGCCGGTCGGCGAACTGCCGCCGGAAGACAAAGGGCAGCGCGGCGAACACCGCATAGAAGCCGACATTCCACCCGAGCGTGAGGCCGGCGGTTTCCGGCGTGAAGCGGCGCCCGAGCCAGACGTATTCGAGCAGCACCGTGCAGGCCAGCGCCACGGCGGGCAGCGCGCCGTTGCCCAGCATCCGGGCGAGCCCGAGCAGCAGCACCACGAGCAGGAGGGCGAGGCCGAAGACCGGCGCCGGGCTGGCCAGCGGCAGCCGCAGCACCACCATGATCAGCAGCAGGAACGGCAGCGCGGCCGACAGGGCCGGGAGGTATTCGGCGCCGGCCGGCGCCGTGAGCCACGCCGGCAGGTCGGCCGCCGGGCCGGCGCGCTCGAGCCGCCGCAGCGCAAAAACGCCGGCGGCGAAAAACAAAACGCCAAAGCCGCCGATCAGCAGCAACGCCGTGGACACGCCCACGAATTCCGGCGGCACGCCCAGCAGCCAGTAACCGGTGACGAGCAGGGTCAGCACCAGGGTGGCGGCGACCGCCAGGATCGCGCCGGTGAGCACCGCCACGCCGATGGCGATGAGGTCGACCAGCAGCACGAACGGCCAGACGAGGAAGGACACGTCGGGGATGCGGGCGATGACCGGCAGCACCAGCAGCAGCGCCACGGGCGGAAAGAGATGCGCCCACCACGCCGGCGCCGCCCCGGGCCGCACCCGCGCGAGGACGAGGGGAAAGACGGTGTGCAGCACGGCGAACACCAGGCACGCCGCCAGCGCCCAGGGCAGCAGGTCGTTGGTGGCGTGTCCGCCCATCCAGGCGGCGAGCAGGAGAAACGCGATGGTGCCGGCGGCGAGGTGGAACTTCGCCCACGGCGCATCGACCGCCGCCAGCACCAGCAGGCACAGGTCGGCGCCGAGGGCGAAGGCGAACAGGAACCACGGCTGCGCCGCGACCCGGGGGAAACCGAGCAGGTAAAAGGCGAAGCCGAGCGCCGCCAGCGCGATCCCCGCCGCCGCGCCCGCCAGCCAGTCCCGGCCGGCGCGGGCGGGACGATCAGGGCCGGCCGCCCGGAGGGTGAGCAGAAAACCGAGCAGAAAAAGCACGCAGAACCCGAGGAAGACGTTGAGCGCGGTGTAGATCTTGGCGGCGGTGAAGAAAGTCTGCACCCAGCCGACCTCCATCAACACCGTGCCCACGGCTGCGAGCGGGCCGAGGTAATGCCAGCGCCGGTGCAGCGCCACGGCCAGCAGGCCGGCGTCGAGCAGGGCGATGTAGCCGAACAGGCCGAGGGGATTGTCCACGCCGGTCGAGAGCAGCACCGGAGTGAGGAAGCCGCCGAGCATGCCCAGCAGCGCCACCACCGGCGCCTCCAGCGTCACGGCCACCACGAACGCCGCGGCCGTGATCAGCACCATGAGCAGAAACGTCGGCAGAGGTCCGAAGAACTGGAAATGATAGATTGCCCGGCAGGCAAACGTCACCGTGTAGAGAATGACCACGCCGGTGGCGCAAAGCGTGTGGGCGGTCACCCGGTAGGA
>CAZAFS010000505.1:0-2631 GCA_964484165.1 uncultured Opitutaceae bacterium
CTCCCGCAGCGGCAGGGCCGCCAGCTCGGGCCGGGCCGCCAGCAGCAGGCGCCGGCCCTCCCGGGCAAAGCGATTCCACGGACACACCTCGAGGCAGATGTCGCAGCCGAAGATGCGGTCGCCGATGCCCGGCCGCAGCTCGCGCGGGATCAGTCCCTTGTTCTCAATCGTGTGATAGGAAATGCACCGGCGGGCATCGACCAGGCCGGGCTGCGGAATGGCCTGGGTCGGACAGGCGTCGATGCACCGCGTGCATTTTCCACAGAGCAGTCCGATCCGTCCCTGGTCGACGGCGGGGGGCGGCGCCCGCGGCCGCAGCGGCGGGTCGGGCTCGAGCGCGAAGCGGACCAGAATGGCCGCGAGCAGCAGCCAGTTTCCATGCGTGCGCGAGATCAGCATGCTGTTCTTGCCCAGGAATCCGAGGCCGGCCTTTTCCGCCCAACCGCGCTCCAACACGGGGCCGGTGTCGACGTAATAGCGATAGTCGCTGCCGGCGGCGCCGCAGATTTCCTCCAACGCGCGGCCCGCCGCCACGAGCGCCGGCTTGATGGTGTCATGATAGTCCTCGTAGAGCGCGTACCGTGCCCAAACCGGGCGGCGGCCCTGCGCCCCCAAATCCGCCGGCTCGCGGCCCGGCCCGTAGTTGACCCCGAGGAGGATGATCGACCGGGCCCCGGGCAGGACGCGGTCGGGATTCAGGCGCTTCGCCGCCGTCCGTTCCAGCCAGCCCAGATCGGCGTGGTAACCCCACGCCAGCCAGTTGTTCAGGCCCTCCGCCGGCACGGTCTCAATCCGGGCGAAGCCGACCTCGTCAAATCCCAGCGCCCGGAGCCTTCGCCGCAATTCCTCCTGCCGCGCATGCATAGGTGAGTCGCTCTGGGGCCGCGCCGCGCGGACCTCACGGGCGGGCCGGACCACCTCCCGCCGCCGGCGCGGGCGGACGCCGGTCGGCCCGCGGCGGAGCCCCGACATGCGCGCGCTCCCATTCACGCGCCTCACGCCGGTAGGTGCGCAGCACGTGCGTCACCACGTCATGCAGCGGCCGGAAATCCGTGAGGATCACGGTGCCGGCGCGCTTGTAGGTCTCCTCGCGCTCCGCGTAGAGCTGACGGATCCGCGCCGCCGGGTCGTCGACCGCGAGCAGCGGCCGGGTGCGGGCCGACGCCGTGCGCCGCAGGATGGTCTCGAGTGAGGCGTGCAGACAGATGATCACGCCCTTGGCGCGCAGCCGTTCGAGCATGCCCGGTTGCACCACCAGGCCGCCGCCGCAGGCCACCACGACGCCGCGGGCGGGGTGCCCGCCCTCGATGAATTTCCGCTCCTGGGCGCGGAAGGCCGCCTCCCCCTCCCCGGCGAAAATCTGCGCCACCGTCCGGCCCGCCGCCCGCTCGATCTCGTGATCGCTGTCCATCGACTGGCAGCCGAGCCGCATCGCCACCGCGCGGCCGACGGTCGTCTTGCCCGTGCCCATGAAGCCGACCAGGTAAAGATTGACGTCGGGCTCCGACATGCGGCCAGCGAAACGCCTGCGGCGCGGCAGTGCAAGATCGCGCTGGCCCCGCGATCCCGTCGCGAAAAAAGCTTAGCCTCGGGCGCGCGAATCGGTTCCACTGGCGCCATGCCGAAAAAGACCCGTTCTCCCGCCGCGCCGCCGGCGGCGCCCGCCGCCCGCCAGGATTTCGCCAGCGACAACACCGCCGGCATCTGCCCCGAGGCGTGGTCCGCCCTGGCCGAAGCCAACCACGGCCGGCTGCCGTCCTACGGCGATGACGAGTGGACCAAGCGCGCCTGCGATCTGCTGCGCGCCGTGTTCGAAACCGATTGCGAGGTCTTTTTCGTCTTCAACGGCACCGCGGCCAACTCCCTCGCGCTCGCCTCGCTCTGCCAGAGCTATCACAGCATCATCTGTCACGACTACGCGCACGTCGAAACCGACGAGTGCGGCGCGCCCGAGTTTTTCTCCAACGGCACCAAGATCCTGGTCGCCACCGGCGCCCACGGGAAACTCGATCCCCGCGCGGTCGAGCACGTGATCCTCAAGCGCACCGACATCCATTATCCCAAGCCGCGCGTGCTTTCGCTGACCCAGTCCACCGAGTGGGGCACGGTGTACACGGTCGACGAGCTCCGCACCCTGACCGACCTGGCCCGGCGGCACGGCCTGGCGGTGCACATGGACGGGGCGCGCTTTGCCAACGCCGCGGCCGCGCTGGGCGCGCGCGGCGGCGGCACCCCCGCTGATTTCACCTGGCGCGCGGGCGTGGACGTGCTCTGCTTCGGCGGCACGAAAAACGGCATGGCCACCTCCGAGGCCGTGGTGTTCTTCAACCGCCAGCTGGCCCGCGAATTCGACTACCGCTGCAAACAGGCCGGCCAGCTCGCGGCCAAGATGCGCTTCCTCAGCGCCCAGTGGGTCGGGATGCTGCGGGACGGCGCCTGGCTGCGCCATGCGGCGCACGCCAACCGCATGACGCAGAAACTGGCCGCCGCGGTGCGCGGCCTGCCGCTGGTGAGGATCCTGGTCGAGCCCGCGGCCAACGCCCTCTTCGTGGACCTGCCGCCCGCGGCGGCCGCGGCCCTGCACGCCCGCGGCTGGCATTTCTACAACTTCATCGGCGCCCACGGCTACCG
>CAZAFS010000506.1:0-2606 GCA_964484165.1 uncultured Opitutaceae bacterium
CAGGCGGGCGAAACCGTGGTGACCGACGGCCAGGTGCGCCTTGTGCCCGGCGCGCGGGTCGAACCCAAGCAGCTCGCGGTGCCGGACGATGCCGTGGCCGCCGCGGCGGATTCGGGCACGACCAAGGCGGGCTCCTGACCGCGCCCGGCCATGAACCTTCCCGAGCTTTGCATCCGCCGGCCGGTCATGACCACGCTGCTGAGCGCGGCGTTGTGCGTGTTTGGCGCGATGGCCTACCGGCTGCTGCCGGTGAGCGACCTGCCCAACGTTGATTTTCCGACCATCGTCGTAAGCGCCAGCCTGCCCGGCGCCACGCCGGAGACGATGGCCTCGGCGGTGGCCACGCCGTTGGAGCAGCAGTTTTCGACGATTGCGGGCATCGATTCGATGACCTCGACGAGCACGCTCGGCAACACGCAGATCACCCTGCAGTTCACACTCGAGCGCAACATCGACGCCGCGGCCCAGGACGTGCAGTCCGCCATCGCCGCCGTCCAGCGCCGCCTGCCGAACGAGATGCCGGCGCCGCCCTCCTTCCGCAAGACGAACCCGGCCGACCAGCCCGTGCTCTTCCTCGCGTTGAGTTCGCCCACCCTGCCGCTGTCGGCCGTGGACGAATACGCCGAGACCATGCTCTCGCAGCGCATCTCCATGGTGGACGGCGTGTCCCAGGTGCAGGTCTATGGTGCGCAGAAATACGCGTTGCGGGCGTTGCTCGACCCCCACCTGCTGGCCAGTCGCGGCATCTCGCTCAGCGACGTGCAGACGGCGCTCGACGCGCACAACGTCAACCTGCCGACCGGCCAGCTCGACGGGCCGCACCAGGCGCTGATGGTCGTGGCCACCGGCCAGCTGGCCAACGTGAACGAATTCAGCAAGATTGTCGTCGCCTATCGGAACGGGGCGCCCGTGCGGGTGGGTGAGCTGGCGCAGGTGATCGACAGCGTGCAGGACCGGCGGGTGGCGAGCTGGTATTACCAGGACGGCCGGGGCGCCCGCGCCGTCGTGCTCGCCATCCAGAAGCAGCCCGGCACCAACACGGTCGAGGTGGTGGACCGGGTGCGCGCGCTCCTTCCCGCCTTTCAGAAGCAGTTGCCGGAGTCCGTGTCGCTGGATGTGCTGCGCGACCAGTCGGCGGCCGTGCGCGAATCGGTCGCCGACGTGCGGTTCACGCTGCTCCTGGCCATCGCGCTCGTGATCCTGGTGATCTTCCTGTTCCTGCGCACCGTGCCGGCGACCGTCATTCCCGGCGTCGCCATCCCCATGGCGCTGCTCGGCACCTTTGTGGTGATGTTCTTCTGCGGCTACACGCTCGACAACCTCTCGCTGCTCGCGCTCACGCTCTCGGTGGGCTTCGTGGTGGACGACGCCATCGTGATGCTCGAGAACATTGTGCGCCACATCGAACACGGCATGCCGGTGCGCGCGGCGGCGTTCAAGGGTTCGGGTGAGATCGGCTTCACCATTTTGTCGATGACGCTGTCGCTCGTCGCCGTGTTCCTCCCGGTGCTGTTCATGGGCGGCATCCTGGGCCGGCTGCTGCACGAGTTCGCGGTGACGATCACCGCGGCCATCCTGGTGTCGGGCCTCGTGTCGCTTACGCTCACGCCGATGTTGTGCAGCCGGTTCCTGCGGCCGCACCCGGTGGCGGGCGCGGCCGAGTTGCACGGGCGGTTCTACCAGGGCTCGGAACGCGTGTTCGAGGCCATGCGGTCGGCCTACGAGCGCTCGCTCCGCTTCTGCCTGCAGCACCGCCTGGCCACGGTCAGCGTGGCCGCCCTGATGGTGGTGTTGACGGTAATTGTGGCGCGCGTGCTGCCGCAGGGTTTCATCCCCACCGACGACACGGGGCTCATCAGCGTCTACACCGAGGCCGCCCAGGACATCTCCTTCGACGAGATGGTGCGGCACCAGCAGGCGGCTGCGGCCATCCTGGCGAAAAATCCGGCCGTCGCCGCCTTTATGTCGGCGATCGGCGCCGGCGGCGGCAGTTCCACGCTCAATTATGGCCGCATGATCGTGCGCCTGAAGCCCCGCGGCCAGCGGGCGCCGGCCCCGGTGGTCGTGCAACAGCTCCGCCAGCAGTTGTCGGTCATCCCCGGCCTGCTGGTATATCCGCAGCAGCCGCCGACCATCCGCATCGGCGGCCAGCAGACGAAGGCGTTGTACCAGTTCTCGCTGTTCGGCTCGGACCTCACCGAGCTCTACCGCGTGGCCCGCGATGTCGAGGCGAAGTTCCGCACCCTGCCGCAGCTGGTCGACGTGAACACCGATCTCCAGATCACGAGCCCGCAGGTGCTGGTGGACATCCAGCGCGACCGGGCGGCCACGCTCGGCATCACGCCCGAACAGATCGAGGACGCGCTCTACAGCGCGTTCGGCACCCGGCAGGTCTCCACCATCTACACGCCGACCAACCAGTACTACGTGATCATGGAGATGGCGCCGCAGTTTCAGCGCGACGCCGCGGCGCTCCCATTGATCTACCTGCCCGCGCGCAACGGCCGGCTCGTGCCGCTCGACACCGTGGCGACGCTGCGACCCGCCGTGGGGCCGCTCTCCGTCAACCACCTCGGCCAGGTGCCGGCGGTCACGCTCTCCTTCAA
>CAZAFS010000507.1:0-2596 GCA_964484165.1 uncultured Opitutaceae bacterium
TCGTTCCCGGGCACGAAGGCGACGATCCGGTTGAGGATGCGCATCAGGCCGAACGAGGCCAGCAGACCGAAGGCGGTGCCCAGCAAGGCGAGCCGCACGCCGTTGCGCAGGAAAAGCCAGAGCACGTCCCCGGGTTGCGCGCCCAGGGCCATGCGGATGCCGATCTCCTGCGTGCGCTCCGAGGCCAGGTTGGCGATCACCCCGTAGATGCCCACCGCCGACAGCAGCAATCCGAGCACCGCGATTTCCAGGAGCATCCGGCGGACGACCGTGAGGCCGGACAGATTGGACTGCATGATCTCCTCGGCCGTGGCCAGGTAGGTGATCGCGATGTCGGGCTCGATCTTGGCCAGGGTGCGGCGGGCCGCGTCAGCCAGGGGCCGCGGATCCTTGGCCGTGTGCAGCGTGAAGGTGAAGAAGCGGACGGATTCCTGGGCCCATGGCCGGAAGACCAGGTAACGGGTCTCGGTGGGGTTCAGGTCGCCTCCCGCCGTGGTGTCGTTGACCACGCCGACGATCTCGGCCCAGCCCGGCTTGGTGGGATCGGTGCCGCCGATGCGCCGTCCGAGCGGGTTCTCCCCGGGCCAGAATTTCCGGGCCATGGCCTGGTTGATGATGGCCGGCTCGGGGGCGCCCGGGCGGTCCGCCGCGGTGAAATCGCGACCCTGCACGAGCCGCATGCCGTAGGCGGCGAAGAAGTCCGGGCTCACGCGGGTGGTGAAGGCGATCGGCTCCTGGCCCTTGGGCGGCGGCGGGCGGCCGTCGATCAGGAAGCCGCCGGGGTTGCCCGGCCCGAAGACGGGCCCGCCGGTCGAGATCGCCGCCTGTTCCACGCCCGGCAGCGCCGCCAGGTCCGCCCGGAATTTGTCGGCGAACACCAGGGAGCGTTGGTCGCCCTCCTCGCCGTAGCGGTCGTGCGGCAGCGAGAAGAAGCCCAGCATCACGTTCTGCGGGTTCCAGCCCAGCTCGCGGTTGGCGATGCGCTGGAGGCCCCGCACGAAATAGCCCGCGCCGGTGAGCAGGATCAGCGCCATCGCCATCTCCGCCACGATGAGGGCGTGGCGGAGGCGGTGCCGCGAGCGGTCGGCGGTGCCGCCGCGCCCGCCCTGCTTGAGGGCGGCGTTCATGTTGGCGTGCGACGCAAACCAGGCCGGCAGCGTGCCGAAGGTCGCCCCGGTGGCGGCCGAGGCCGCGAGGGCGAAGGCCAGCACCCGGTAATCCAGCGGCATGTCGAGGTTGAAGTAGGCGGCGAGGTAGCTGTTGCCCCACCTGGCGATCAACAGGCCCAGCGCGCCGCCCGCGAGCGACAGTAGCAGGCTCTCGGTCAGCAGCAGCCGGATGAGCTGGTACTTGGAGGCGCCGAGGGCGAGGCGGATGGCATACTCCCGGAGCCGGCCGGTCGTCCGCACGATCTGCAGGTTAGCCAGGTTGACGCAGGCGATCAGGAGCACGACCAGGGCCAGGTCCATGATCAGCCAGGTGATCTGCCGGCCGGTCTCGCCGATCGAATCGGTGGGCCAGGGCGCCACCCGCAGCCCGCGGTCGCCATCGGTCTTGGAAAAGTCGTGGGCCAGGCGCTTGCCGAGGGCCGCCATCTCCGCCTGCGCCTGCTGGAGCGTGACGCCGGGCTTCAGGCGGGCCGCGACATTGTACCAGAATTTCTCCCGGTAGTTCCGGTTCACGGCGACATCGTCCAGGTGCCAGAGCTCGACGTTGGCGCTGAAGAGCATGACGTCATCCAGCGACGCGGGCATCACGCCGATGACGGTCACCGGCTTCCCGTCGAGCCGCAGGGTGCGGCCCAGCACCTTCTCGTCGCTGCCAAAATGCCTCGCCCAATAGGCGTGGCTGAGGAGGACCACCGCCTGGCGCTGCGCCTCGTCCTCCGCGGTGAAGCCGCGGCCCAGCACCGGGGTCACGCCCAGCACGGGCAGGAAGTCCGCGGCGACCACGAGCGCGGTCGACTGCTGGGCGGGCTGACCCGGCTCGGCGAGGCTCGTCGAATAGTTCACATAGTAGGCGGCGACGTGCTCGAACACCGTGTTCTGTTCGCGCTCGTCGAAGTAGTCGGCGGGGGATTGCCCCAGCGTCTGCGCCTGCGCCGACGTGCCCCAGATCTGCACGAGGCGGCCGGTGTCCCGGTAGGGAAGCGGCCGGAGCAGGAAGCGGTTCAGCACCGTGAAGGCGGTGGTGTTTGCGCCGATGCCGAGCGCCAGCGTGAGCAGCGCGATGATCGTGAAACCGGGACTTTTGACGAGCTGGCGGAAGGCGAATTTCATCGGAACGGCACGCCCCCGGGGCGGGTGCCGGGTCGGCGTTGGATGCGGGGAGCGGTTGCCCCGCCCGGACTGGAGAGGGAAGGAGTAATCGCGGCGCGAAAGCCCGGCGAATGAATTCGAAGCGGCCGGCCGCGCGTCGCGCCGCTATTCGTTGCGGAGGGCCTCGGTGGGACGCCGGGAATCGGCACCGGTGGCTTGCCCTCGTCGCCACCTCGGGCAATTCTCCGGCTTGGCTGATTTCCCCATGAAGGACATTAAGGAACTCCAGCGCCTGGCCTCGCCGGCGCCCAAGCCCCAGTCGCTCGCGTGGGACGGCG
>CAZAFS010000508.1:0-2585 GCA_964484165.1 uncultured Opitutaceae bacterium
CGAGATGCTCTACCGCGAGGGCGACAGCCCGCTGCGCTACCGCATCAACCGCCTCGGCGGCCGCAGCCGGCAGGAAAAGTGGATCCTGCAGGCCGAGCTGTTCAACGAAATCCACCGCTGGGTGAAGAAGGACTGGGGCCGGATCGAGGCGGCCGGCGCCGACAAGCGCCACGCCGCGAATTACTACGCCGTGACGCGCGACTTTCTCAAGGCGGCCGCCGCGGCGTGGGGCGAAGCCTGGGGCAACGCGGGCTTCATGGTCACCAAGCCCGTCACGCTCAAGGCCCTGATCCGCGTCTGTGCCGATCTCGCCCCGGACGACGCCGCGCCGGCCGAGGATCGCGTCGCCCGTTGGACTTCCCGCTTGTCGCCGTGGACTGAACAGACCGCCGAGTTCCGCAACGAGGGTTTCTACGAGCGCTTCCCGGCCAAGGGCCAGATCGAGCGCGTGGCCAAGGTCCACCGCGAGCTGGCGCGCCTGGCCGGCATCACCGTCCGGGGTCGGGTGTGAGCTGAGCTGGCGTCCGGTTGGAATGGCGGCATTCGGCGATGCCGCCCTGCAATGAGGGAATCCGCATTTTGTAGGGCGGGGTCGCCGAACCCCGCCGCTTAACGGAAGACGGCGGCGTCCGGATTACCCGGTTGCATCGGCGTATTTCCTCGCCGAGGGTTTCGCCCGTCTCGAATCCCCAACCACCAGTCTCCATGAAATCTCCGTGCTTGCATGTATTGATGCCTTTCGCCGCCATGGTCGCCGGTCTCGCCCTCCCGGCCACCGCCCAGAACGTCCCGCCGCCCAAGGCGCCCGTCGGCTCAGCCGTGTTCTCGTGGGATGCGCTGCCGGCGAAGCTCACCAAGGTCGGCGCCCGGCGCGACGTCTTCGACGGGCCGACGGCGACGCTAGCCAGCCTCGAGTGCCACGTCACGACGGTGAATCCCGGCGAGGCGCCCCACGCCGCGCACCGCCACCCCGACGAGGAACTGCTCTTCGTCAAGGAGGGCACGATCGAGGTGACGGTCAACGGAGTCGTGCGGGAGGCCGGACCAGGCGCAGTGGTGTTTTTTGCCGCCGGCGACCTGCACGGCCTGCGCAACACCGGGAGCACGCCGGCCACCTACTACGTCCTGCGGATCGTGCCGCACGACCTGCCGCAGCCGGCGGCCGCGCCCGCCAGCCGCTGACCGCGGGCGGTGGCGCCCCGATGCCACCAGCGATCAAAAACACGGCGGAAGGCATTTTGTGCTTGTATACTGTGTGGGCTACAGTATCGTGCGCCACAGTATGACAAGCACCAACCAGTCTCTGCTCGATTCGCTGGTCCCGGAGATCCGGCGCGGGGGGATCGTCCTGGCGGTGCTCGCCGGGCTGAAGCAGGAGGAATACGGCTATTCGCTGAAGCGGTGGCTGGCCGGGCACGGCGTCGAAATCGACGAGGGCACGCTCTACCCGCTGCTGCGGCGCCTCGAGGCTCAGGGATTGCTCGAGAGCCGCTGGGCCCTCGAGGAACAGCGCCCGCGGCGCTACTACCGCCGGAATGCCGCCGGGGAGGCGCTGCTGCGCGACCTGACCCGGGAATGGAAGACTTTCACCAAAAACATCGGAGGACTGCTGCCATGAGCCGAAACGAGACTGCTGAGCTGATCGACCGCTACCTGTATGCCGTGGGCGAGGAACTGCCCCGGGCGCAGCGGGCCGACATCACCCGGGAGTTGCGCACCCTCATCGAGGACAAGCTCGAGGAGCGCGCCCAGGGGCAGTCGCAACCGCCCGACGCCGCGCTCGCCGCCGCCGTGTTGCAGGAGATCGGCGAACCCGGCGCCGTGGCCCGGCGGTACGACACCAAGCCCCAATACCTCGTCGGTCCCCGTTTTTATCCGGCGTTCCTTAGAATCGTGAAGATTGTCCTGGTGGCCACGGCCTTCGTGGTCTTGCTCACCACCCTGCTCAACTCGGCGGCCCGGACCGCCGGCGGGGCCCCGACCTTCGGCCTGACGACCCTCTGGACGATGCTGGGGCTCTATTTCCAGGTCGCCCTCAGCCTGTTCGCCTGGCTCGTGCTCGTGCTGGCGATCCTCGAACGCACCGGCTCGCGCCCGAAGCCCCCCGCCCACCCGTGGGACGCCCGCGATCTGCCCGGCCGTGCCGCACGCCGAGAAGGACCGGGTCAGCGCGTCCGGACTCGCCGTGGAAATCTGCCTTGTTCTCCTCCTCCTCGTGGTGGTGAATTTCATCCCCCAATGGGTCGGGGTCTTCATGGTGCGCGACGGCGCCCCGGTGCAATTCGTGCCGCTCGCCGTGTTCGGGGTGCAGTTGCCCCTGCTCGCGATCAACGTCTGGCTCGCCGTCGCCCTCGGGCTCAAGCTCATCGTGCTCCGCCAGCGCCGCTGGACCACGCCGACCCGGTGGCTGGAGGTGGCGGTGGGGCTCCTGGCCACCGTCGTCCTGTTCCTGATTGCGGCGCGCTCCGACCTGCACGCCCCCGCCGGTCTGCCGCAGGTCGACCGGGCGCTGCGCCTGTTGGGACAACTTCTGTACGTGGCGCCTTTCGCGGTCCTCCTTCAACCCCTGCGGCGGGCCATCCGGC
>CAZAFS010000509.1:0-2583 GCA_964484165.1 uncultured Opitutaceae bacterium
GCAGCGGAGGTTTTTCTCACCACTGATTACACTGATGGGCACTGATCCGATCGCCAGAGGGGACTAGTGATGATTTGTGCCGATTAGTGGTTGAAAAAAGATCCGTGTGATCCGTGGTGAAATGGATAACCGAGCGGCCGTTCACCGCACGACGAATCGCTTGAAGGTGATTTCCCCCCGGCCGGAGGCGATCTCGCTGCCGGCCTCGATGCTCGAAAGAAACCATTCCGGCTTCAGGGCGCCCTCGGCCAGGAGGTAGTCGAAATAGTCCGTGAGATTCAGCTCGCCCCGCCGCGGCAGGTCTGCGGGCAGCAGCGCGATGAACACCCATTGGCCCTCGGGGCCCACGTGATTGCGATCGATGAAGACCAGATGCGTCCGGCCGCCGATGACGGCGCGCTTCATGCCGGGCGAATCGAAGAAAGGCATGTTCCGGTGGTCGAACCAGATCATGAGCTTGGCCCGGATGTTCTCTGGCCCGGGATTCGTGCTGTCGGTGAAGGAGATGTCCGTCGTGGTGTTGTAGGTCCCCTCCGCCGTCGCGACGTAGTCGTATTCGAGTCGGAAGCGCGCGGTGGCCAGCGGCGCGGGCAGGCGGGCCGTGGTCGAGGTGTAGACGGCGAACGGCTTTCGCCCGAAGATGATCTCCGGGTAGGTTTTGACCGCGGCGTCCTCGCCGGAGAAATCCCACCGCCACCCCCGGCTGCCGGTGGCCGGGTCGCAGAAGATCGTCTCGCGCCACGGGTGCCGGGCGGCCTGGACGTTCCACGTGCAGTTCTCGACCAGGTATTCGCCGTCCTGGATCCGGTCCCAGTTGCCGGACTTCTCGATCCGAGCGTCCGGAGCGGCGCCCGGGCAGAAGCCGGCGAGCAGCACGCACGCGCCGAGAGCGGCGCCGCGGCGGGCCGATGCGGCAATCGATCGGCCCGGCGGGGCGGATGGGCGCGGGGTAGCCGGCATGGCGCCGATGGTAGCGGGACGCGCGGCGACCTCAAGCCCGGCCCTCTTCGTTCCCTTGGTTGCTTTCTGCAGCAAAAGATCAGTGCCGATCAGTGTAGATCAGTGGTGAGAAGGATAGGGGCCATGAGGCAACTGAGCCGGCGCCCCGCGGTTCCGACAGCTCAAAAGCGCGTCCGTATACGGACGTCGTCAGCTCATCCCCATCCTGTCGGCCATCCGACCTGGAGACTTGAAACCTGACTCCATATCCCCGCGCGCCACGGACCGGGGCGCGGGGTGCCCGCTCCCGAACGGGGCGGTCGCCCGTTCATTCTGCCGTTGACAGCCGGCCCCCGGCCCGAGCACACCCCCACGGAGGCTGGTGTCCACCGCGGCCCTCGTTCTCCGCGACATCCGGACTCCGAACAAGGATTGAACCATGAAAAAACTCACCCGCATACTCACCCTCGCCGCCCTGCTGACGCTGGGCGCGGCTGCGGTCTCGGCGCAAACCGCGCCCAAGACCGTGATTCATGTCGTCACCGTCTCGTGGAAAGCCGGGACCACGCCGGAGCAGATCAAGGCCGCGCTCGACGGCGTCCAGGCGCTGCCGGCCCGGTACAGCGGCATCACCCGCGTCTGGACCAAGTCCATCAAGGTGCAGGGCGGAAAGGCCAACGCGTTCGTGATGGAGTTTGTCGACGAAGCCGCGCTGAAGGCCTACGCCGACAGCGACGCGCAGAAGGAGTGGTACAAGGTCTACCTGCCGATCCGCGAGGAGAGCACCACGTTCGACATTACGAACTGACCGGCGCGTCGACCCGAATGCCGGGTCGGTCGCGCTCGCGACCGTCGGTTCCACGACCCGGCCGCGCCTGGCGTTGGTTCAACCGCGCGATCGGCGCCACGTTTCTCGGCCTCGGGGTCGGCCTGGCGGTCGAACGCAAATAATCCGGACGGCGCGGCCGGCGGTCGCTTCGGAATTCTACAGAAGGTCGCGGAGGTAGCAGAGAAGAAGCGGGTAACCCCTGATGCACACTGATGGACACTGATTGAACACCGCTGAATCCGACCGTGAATCTTACAGGAGGCAACAGAGGTAACAGAGAGACGAAGGGGAGAAGGCTCTCCGTTCTCTCGGTTGCCTCCTGTGAAAACTAGTTGGCTTCGGTCTGAAGCTCCGCTCTCTCTGCGTTCTCCTGTGAAAAAAGATCAGTGCCGATCAGTGTAATCAGTGGTTGAAAAGACTGGCGGCTTTCTGCCCCCGGGCGGCCGGTCAACGGTAGTCCGCCCGCGCGGGGCACCAGGCGTCGAGCGCGCGCGCGGGGCGGGCGCCCGTCACCACCCCGTGGGGGACGTTGGCGGGCACGGCCACCACATCGCCGGCGCGCAGCCGCCGGGTTTCGGTGCCGAGCGTGAAGTCGAGTTCGCCCTCGACCATGAAGGTGATCTGCTCGTTGGGGTGGGCGTGCGGCGGCACGACCGCGTGCGGCGCAAAATCGAAGATCGTCAGCATCGCCCCGTCGAGGGCGACGACGCGGCGGGTGACGCCGGGCAGTGTGGTGACGGCGGGCAATTTCTGGGTGACATAGAACGGCATGCCGGAGGATCTCGTTTACCTGGCGATGATCGAAAGCGGATTCA
>CAZAFS010000510.1:0-2580 GCA_964484165.1 uncultured Opitutaceae bacterium
GGAAGTTCCGGTTGATCGAGAAGCTCTCCAGCGTGATGGCATCCGCCCCGAGCTCCTCCCAGAAGCGGGCGCGCCGGGGCGTGTCCACCTGGGCATAGATCCCGACTCGCACCTTGAACTCGGGGAAACGGCGTTTGACCAGTTCCAGCAGAAAAGGGGTGGAGACGGTGACCCGGCGCACGCCCAATTCGCCCAACTTGGTCAGCAGGGCCGTCACCCGTTTCTGCCAGGGGCGGGTCCATTCGCGGTTGCCGAAACAGGCGCCGTTCAGGAGGTAATTGAAGGCAATGCCGTGACGGTCGAGCAGGCGGATGTAGTGCCGCAGATCCGCTTCCGCGAGCGGTGTCGCCAGGTAACGCGGACGGCCGCCGCTGACCCCATCGGTGGGAAACTTGCCGTAAATCTCATCGACCGGGTACGCGGCAAGCGCCGGAACCAGGTCCGGATCGTAGTTCGCCGCCAGGGAGAACCTGGCCGGTCGGGGCGGGACACGAACGGCGCTGGTCGGCTCAGGGGGCATGCGGATCAATCCCTTTCGTGGCGATGACGATTTCAGTGCCCGGCCGGTCGCGGCGGGTACGGCGCGAAGTCGATGTATCCGCGCTCCACCTCCGTGCGGACCAGTTGCACGCGGAGCCGGGCGCCGACGTCCAGACCCTCCATCCCGCTCGCCAGCCGGCCTTCAATGGGCGGCTGCAGCAGCCGGACCCACGTGCCCTTGTCCGAGGCGCCGGTGACGATGGCGTCGAACTGCTCCCCGATCCTGGCGGCCAACAGCAGGGCGGCGGCGGATTTGGTGACCTGCCGCTCGACTTTTTTCGCGGCGTCCTCCGCTTCGGTGCAGTGCCGGGCGAGCGCCTGCAGTTCGTCGTTCTCGTAGGGCCGCGCACGTCCCGCCACGGCGGCTTTCAGCAATCGCTGGGTGATCAGGTCGGGGAAGCGGCGGTTCGGGGCGGTGGAATGGGCATAGTCCTTGACCGCCAGACCGAAGTGCCCGGCGACACTGCCGCCCGGAAATTCGACGACGTATTCGCCCGCCCCCAGGAGTTTGATGACGCTGAGCGAGAGATCGGGAAAGCGGAGCGGATCGGCGGCTTTCGCCGCCACCAGAAATTGATCCAGAGCCCTTGAGTCGGGTTCCTGGGGTAACGTGGTGCCCCGCTCGGCGGCCAGCGCGATGATCCGGTCCCAGCGTTTGGGGATGCGGACAACCCGCCGCAGCGACGGTAACTTCCTGGACGCGAGGTAGCGGGCGGTGACGCCGTTGGCGGCGATCATGAAGTCTTCAATGAGGTCCTTGGCCCGGTTCCTGGTTTCAGCCGCCAGCTCCTTGAGCTCGTCGCCGGCAAAGACCGGACGGGCTTCGATGGTTTCGAGATCAAGCGCCCCGTGCTGGTGCCGGAGCGCCTTCAGGGTCCGGGCCACGCGGTCCTGCAGGCGCAGGTTCTCGTCGAGACCGCGGACCGCGCCGATCCCGGGAGGCATCGGCGCGTGCCCCTCCAGCCAGCCGGCCACGCTGTTGTAAGCGAGCTGGGCCTGGTTGCGCACGGTCGCGCCATAAAGGTCGGAGCTCCGCAGCGACCCATCCCCGGCGAAGACCATTTCCACGACGACGGCCACGCGGTCGGAGGCAGGGTTGAGCGAGGTGAGATCCGTGGAGAGTTTCTCGGGCAGCAGGGGAAACGTCTCGGCCACCGTGTAGACCGAGGTGGTGTTTTGCCGCGCATGATCGTCCAGGGCCGATCGCTGCCGGACGACCGCGTCCACGTCGGCAATGGCGATCAGGACCCTGGCGGCCCCGTCGGGCAGGGCTTCGGCCACGGTCAGCTGGTCCAGGTCACGCGAATCATCGTTGTCGATGGAGCACCACGGCAGGTTCCGGAGATCGCGGGTCGCCCCCTCGGCCCGCGTCGCGGGCCCGCGGATGCCGGCGAGCTCGGCGAGCGCGGGGGGCGGAAAATCGGGCACCAGCCCGCGGGCCAGCATCGCCCGATGGGCGATGCCGCGCAGAATCGAGCGATGGGTTTGGCCGGCTGGATCCGTCATGATGTCACCTTTCTGGACTTCATGGTTGTGATTTCATGCGCCAGGAAGGCAATCTTCCTGCCACCGCCGTCATTCGCCAAACCGGCGAACAAACCAAGTCTTCACCATCTGGGTCAGCAGCGCGTAGCCCAGCAGCATGATGGCCAGAAACAGCCAGTACCGCGGCGGGAGCGGGACGAACCCGAGCGTGCTCGCGAGGGGCGAAACCGTCAGCCAGGCGCCGGCCGCGACGATGATCAAGGAAGTGAGGATGAGCGGCCAACTGGCGCGGCTTTGGATGAACGGGATCTTGTTGGTGCGAATGACATGGATGATCAACGTCTGGGTGAAGAGCGACTCCACAAACCAGCCCGTGTGGAACAGGGCCGGGTTGTGCCAGCAGTTGAAGAGGTACAGCATCATGAAGAACGTCGCGTAATCGAAGATCGAGCTGATCGGCCCGATAAACAGGATGAAACGCAGGAGCCGGCCAATCCTCCACTGGCGCGGCGTGGTCAGCCAGTCCTCATCCACCTGGTCGGTGGGGATGGTGGT
>CAZAFS010000511.1:0-2572 GCA_964484165.1 uncultured Opitutaceae bacterium
AGGCCGGCGTGCTCGGCTTCGACTACGGCTACAGCCTCGATTATCCCCAGATGCTGTGCCTCTGGGAGGCGCAGTTCGGCGACTTCGTCAACGGCGCGCAGACGATCATCGACCAGTTCATCGCCAGCTCCGAGTCGAAGTGGCAGCGGGTGAGCAGCATCGTCCTCCTCCTGCCGCACGGCTACGAGGGCCAGGGGCCGGAGCACTCGTCCGCCCGCCTCGAACGCTTCCTCCAGCTCTGCGCCGAGGGCAACCTGCAGGTGTGCAACCTCACCACCCCCGCCCAGTACTTCCACGCCCTGCGCCGCCAGATGCGCCGCGATTTCCGCAAGCCGCTCGTGATGATGTCGCCCAAGAGCCTCCTCCGCCACCCCGGCGCCACCTCCCGGATCGACGAGTTTGTCTCCGGCCACTTCCAGGAGATCCTCGACGATCCGCTTTTTGCCGCCGCCCCCGCCCCCGCTGGTTCCCCCGCCGAGCGCCTCATCCTGTGCTCCGGCAAGGTCTACTACGACCTGGCGGACTACCGCGCGAAAAACAACATCACCGACGCCGCCATCGTGCGCGTCGAGCAGCTCTACCCGCTGCACCGCGACCGCCTCTCCGCGCTTTGCGACAAATACGACGGCGCCACGCTGGTGTGGTGCCAGGAGGAGTCGCAGAACATGGGCGCGTGGAGCTTCATCCTCCCGCACCTCGAGCACATCTTCGGCCACAAGCCGTTCTACGCCGGCCGCGACGCCAGCGCCTCGCCCGCCGTCGGCCACCTCGTCCGCCACCGTCTCGAACAGGCCGCGCTCATCCGGGCCGCCTTCGGCATCTGAGCCGCCCGCGGGCGGACGGGACAAGACGCGATTGCCTTCCCCGGCCAGATCTTCTCTGCTCCTTTCCGGCGCTCGACCTTCGACCCTCGACTCTCGGCCCGCGACCTCCGATTTTTCCAGCCGTGCCCCTCCTCGATGTCAAAATCCCGTCCCTGGGTGAATCCATCACCAGCGGCGTGCTCGCCCGGTGGCGCGTCAATGACGGCGACCTCGTGAACAAGGATCAGCCGCTCTACGAACTGGAGACCGACAAGATCACGGCCGAAGGGACGGCCGAGGCCGCCGGGCGCATCGCGCTCAAGGCCGCCGCGGGCGACACGGTGCCGATCGGCGCGGTCGTGGCCGTCATCGATACCGGAAAGGCGATACCCGCCGCCACCGAGCCTTCCGACTTCGCCAAGGCTACGCCGGACAAGTCGGCGGGCAGGCCGGATACCGGAAAGAAGACGCCTGGGGCTTCGGCGACACCAGCGGGTGCGCCTGAAGCTATCCGGTCTCCGGTATCCGAAATCCCAAATTCTCCGGCGGTGCGGCGCCTGGCCGCCGAAACCGGCGTCAATCCCGCCACCGTGGCCGGCACCGGCAAGGCCGGCCGGGTGACAAAGGGCGACATGATCGCCGCAGCCCAAAGCGGAGACCAGAAACCGGATACCGGAAAGAGCGAGCCGAAGCCACTGCCGCCGCCTTCGAGTCCGCCCGAAGCTATCCGGTCTCCGGTATCCGGTATCCCAAATATCCCGACCCCGACCTCTGGTCCGCCGGGAACTATCCGGTCTCCGGTCTCCGAAATCGAAGATCTCACCACTGCGCCTTTTGCTCCCGTCGTTGCCCCCCGCCAAACCCGGCGGAAAATGACGCCCCTGCGGCAGCGTCTCGCCCAGCGCCTCGTCCAAGCCCAGCGCGAGGCCGCGATGCTCACCACCTTCAACGAAGTCGACCTGGCCGCGGTGCGCGACCTCCGCGCCAAGTACCAGGAGGAATTCACCAAGAAGTACGGCGTGAAGCTCGGGTTCATGTCGTTCTTCGTGAAGGCCGTGGTGCGGGCGTTGCAGGAGGTGCCGGTGGTCAACGCGCTGCTCGACGGCGACACGGTCGTGGAGAACCACTACTACGACATCGGCGTGGCGGTCTCGACCGACCGCGGGTTGCTGGTGCCGGTGCTGCGCGCGTGCGATCGCGCCAGTTTCGCCGGGATCGAGCAGCAACTCGCGGCCGTGGCGCAGAAGGCGCGCGAGGGCAAGATCACGCTCGCCGACCTCGAGGGCGGGGTTTTCACCATCACCAACGGCGGCGTCTTCGGCTCGCTCCTTTCCACGCCCATCCTCAACGCGCCGCAGTGCGCCATCCTCGGGATGCATGCGATCCAGGAACGGCCCGTGGCCGTCGCCGGCCAGGTCGTCATCCGCCCGATGATGTACCTCGCGCTCAGCTACGACCACCGCATCGTCGACGGCCGCGAGGCCGTAACCTTCCTCGTCAAGGTCAAGCAGGCCCTGGAGGACCCGGCGCGCCTCATCCTCGCGATCTGACGAACTTAGGTCGTAAAGGTCCACCAGGTCTTATGGAGTCTTTTGACGTTGCGATCATCGGCGCCGGCCCCGGCGGCTACGTATGCGCCTTCCGCGCCGCCCAGCTCGGCCTCAAGGTCGCGCTCGTCGAGCAGCGCCCGACGCTCGGCGGCACCTGCCTCAATATCGGCTGCATCCCGTCCAAGGCGCTGCTCCAGGCCAGCGAACACTACGCCTGGG
>CAZAFS010000512.1:0-2569 GCA_964484165.1 uncultured Opitutaceae bacterium
TGACCTCGTCGGGCGTCGCCTTGTTGAGGAGCACGTCGATAAAGCCGGGCTCGCGCGACCGGCCCAGCAGGCGGTGCTGGACTGGGCGGCGCACGTCGGAATCAACCAACAGCACCCGCTCGCCGGCGGCGGCCATGGCGTGCACGAGGCGGTAGACCACCGTGGATTTGCCTTCCCCCGGCCCGGCGGAGACCACGACCAGGCTGCTGGCCTGCCCGGGGGAGAGGGCGAGGTTGAGGTTGGTCTGCAGCACCCGGAAGGGCTCGTTCTCGGCCGGGTCCTCCGGAACCGTTTGCGCCGGCGCGCGGCTGACCGGCACCACGCTCAGCACCGGCAACTGCAGGCGGTTCTCGACGTCGGCGACGTTGCGGAAGCTGGTGTCGAAATACTCGATGAGCACCGCCGTCCCGACGCCCAGCACCGAGCCGAAGACCAGGGCAAAAAAGATGTTGAGCACCCAGCTGGGCCGGCTGGGACGGCGGGCAGGCTCGGCCTCGTTGAGGATCTCGATGGTGCGCTTCGGCACCTGGAAATCGATCTCGCGCTGGCGGAGGGTCAATTTGAACGTGGTAAGCAGGCGGGTCTCGTCGTCCAGCTTCTGCGCGGCCTCCTCGAACGGTCGGAGGCGTTCCCGGGCGGAGAGGATCTGGTCGACCTTGGCCTTCGCCAGCTGGTCCTCCAGTTCGGCGACGCGCGCCTCGGACTCCTTGTAGGAGATCTCGAGCGCCTGTTCGTAGCCCTTCAACAGGCCGTCAAGCTGGTCGCGCATCTTGGCGCGGTTCTCGACGGCGGCGACCAGATCGGGGTGGGCCGCGCCGAGGCGGGCCTTCAGGCGCGTCACGGTCTGGTCGGCGACCAGGTAGGCCTGCAGGAGATTCTGGATGTTGACGTCCTGGATGAGCTCGGAGTTGACGAGGGTGAGCCGCTCGTCGATGGGGATGTTCTTGAAGCGCTCCCAGCGGGTTTTGCGGCCAATCGCGTCGACCCGCAGCGCGATGAGCGAGTTCTGCATCTGCCGCAGGCGGTCGATCTCCATGTCGGAATAGCGGGCGTTGAGGTCGACGCCGGAAATGTTGAGGTCCTTGCGCAGCTTTTCGACCAGGTCGCGCTGTTTGGAGACGACCTCCCCCTGCGCCGCCAGCTGCTTCTGGAGCTCCGCCACCCCCTCCCGCTGGCCCGAGGTGGCGAAGTTGATGCGGTTCTCGGAATAGACCCGCGCGATCTCGTTGGCGATGCGGGCGGCCAGCGCCGGCTCCCGCGCGAACACCTCGATGTCGAGGATCGAAGAGCTGCGCTGCGCCTCGACCCGCACCATTTCCTCGACCAGCGTGCGAAAGGTCACGCTGGTCGGCAGCGGGTCGGTGACGTTGAACTGCCGGGCGAGGACGGCGTTGAGGCCGAGATTGTCGATGACCCGGTTGAGGATCTCCTTCGACTGGATGACGCGGACCTGGTCTTGGATGAAGGAGGGATCGTAGTACGGGTTGTTCTGGGCCTGATAGAGCTTCACCTCGCCCTCCGGGCGCTCGATCCGGATCTCGGCCGTCGACTCGTACCAGCGCGGGAGCAGAGCGGTGACGCCGAGCGTCGTCAGCAGCACCAGCGCGAGAATGAGGACGATCAGCGCCCGGCGCAGCCGCAGGAGGTGAAGGAGGCCGGTGAGCGAGGCACTGTCCTTGGTATCGAACAGGGAGGCCATGCGATTGCGGGAAGAAAGGATGCGAGAGCCGGGGCGGCGCGGTCCGGAGAGCAAAACCGGGGCCGCCGCCA
The DNA here is from genome assembly GCA_964484165.1 of uncultured Opitutaceae bacterium. Taxonomy (GTDB): domain Bacteria; phylum Verrucomicrobiota; class Verrucomicrobiia; order Opitutales; family Opitutaceae; genus Fen-1467. Next base: position 1,771 of record CAZAFS010000512.1, read on the forward strand.
GGGACTCACGGTGGGCCGGAACAATCTAGAAATACAGCCGGCCGTTCAAGCCGAAGCGGGTGCGGTCCTGCCGGCGGTCGGGCGCGTCGGATTTCACCCGGTCGTAGTCAAACGTGGCGCTGAACGTCAGGTTTTTGCGCGCCACATAGGTGAGCGCCAGGCCGAGGCGGGTGGCGGTTTCGTCCACGTTGGACAGGCCGCGGTGGCCCAGCAGCGTCGACGGCTCGACGGTGATCGACCCCGAGGCGACAATCATCGCCGTCACCGCGTGCTGCACGTTGATGAAGAACCGGTTCATCCGGGTGTCGGTGAACAGCGCCGGGTTGTCCGTCTCCTCCAGCGAATAAGTATAGCCGCCGGACACGAACGAGTTCTCGGTGTAGGCGTACTGGCAGGTGAGCGAGACCGACGGGGCGGTGGTGCTGCGGTCCCCGTCCCGCCGGCGGTCCTCGACACCGGCACGCCCGGAAAAGGTGAGCTGCTGCCCCACTTTATAGTCCGCGCCGGCGAGCAGAAAATTGGAGGTCTTGTCCTTCGACCCGCCCGCGTGGGCGTAATCGATGGCTTGGTAGCGGTATTCGCCCACCAGCGTCGTGTCGGGCAGAAACCGGTCGCTCAGCTCGACGCCGGCCAGATGCTCCATGCGATCCAGCCCCTGGCTGAGCCCGGCGTCGTTGTAGTTGAAGTAGATATTGCGGTATTTGAAGACCAGGCTGGTCTTTTGCCCGAGCGAAGTGGGCAGGCGGCCGTCAAACTGGTTGCGCGTGAACGACTGGTCGCTGTTGAGCGGGACGCCGGC
>CAZAFS010000513.1:0-2561 GCA_964484165.1 uncultured Opitutaceae bacterium
GGAGCATGCCGCTCTCGGTGACGACGATGATCTGCCGCGCCGGATGCTCGCGCGCAAACTTCACCATCTGCTCGGTGCTGCACACCTCGTCCGCCAGGTCGCGCACGGTTTCGACGCACTCGGGGTGGGCCACGACCGGCGCGCCGGGGAAGCGCAGGCGCGCCTTCGCCAGCGCCTGCACGGTGAACTGCACATGGGCGTAACAGTTGCCCGGCCAGAGGCGCAGGCGGCGGCCCGTCTGCTTCGCCACCCACTGGCCCAGATTCTGGTCGGGCACGAACAGGATCTCCCGGCCGGCCGGCACCCGGTTGACGATCCGGACCGCGTTGCCGCTCGTGCAGATCACGTCGCTCAGCGCCTTCACCGCCGCCGAGCAGTTGATGTAGGCGACCACGTAGACCCCGGGGTTCGCCGCCTTCCAGGCGGCGAGGCTTTCGGCCGGGCACGAGTCGGCCAGCGAGCAGCCGGCCGCCGGCTCCGGCAGCAGCACGCGCCGCGTGGGGTTCACGATTTTGGCCGTCTCGGCCATGAAGTGCACGCCGCAGAACACGATGACGTCGGCCCGGGTGGCGGCGGCCTGGTAGGAGAGGCCGAGCGAATCGCCGACGTAATCCGCCACGCGCTGGATCGCTTCGACCTGGTAATTGTGCGCCAGGATGACGGCGTGGCGCTGCCGCTTCAGCGCGAGGATTTCCTCCTGCAGCAGTGACAGGGGCGCGGGCTCGCCGCCTCGCGGCGCCAGCACGACCGGTTCGTAATCGAGGACGGGGGACATCGACACGGGACGATCTCACGCCGGGAGGTCACGGGGATGCCGCCACCGGCCCGCCGCCCGCCGGCGGATGCGCTCAGCTCTTCGTCTCCAGTTTGGTCAGCAGTTGCTGGAAAACCGGATGGGTGCGCAGGCCCTCGAGATCGGGGTCCTTCTGCATCCAATCGTAATCGCGGTAGCCCAGGGCGATGGCCCGCTCCAGCGCGCGCAGCGCCGCGGGCTTGCGCCGGACGAGGACCAGACTGCAGGCGAGGTTGTAATGAGCGGTGGGGTTGTCGGGCTCCAGCCGCACCAGCTTGCGATCCATCTTGAGCCCTTCGGCGATCCGGCCCTGCCGGGTGTAGAGCCCGCCCAGAATTTCGATGACGTCGGTGAATTGCGGGTCGCGCTGGTGGACGGCTTCGAAAAAACGGATCTCGAACTCGATGTCGGCTGCGGGCTTCGCCATGAGGGTGACTCAGTTGTTGCGGTGCGGGCAGTGGCCGGTCGCCTGGAAGGCGTTGCAGTGCGCGCTCACCTGCAGGCGTTGCGACACCGGCGTGAGGCCCAGCTTCGAGGAGACCGTGCTGCCATACCATTCCATGAAGGGGGCGTTGATCTCGAAGATCTTGTCGCAATCAAGGCAGATGACCTGCGCCTGCTGCGTGGTCTTCTCGCGGCTGGGCGCGTAGAACTTGATGTTCTTGCCGATGTCGATTTCCCGCAGGAGCGCGCTCTCGGTCATGATGGGGAGGGTGCGGTAGACCGTGGCGCGCGAGACTGATTCGTCGAGGGCGCGGGCGTGCACCAGCAACTCCTCGGCGGTGAAATGCTCCGTCTGGGCGAAGGCGGCGTCGAAGATGGCCAGCCGCTGGTTCGTGACCCGCAGGCCCTTGTCGGCGAGGTAGGCCTTGAACTTGTCGCGGGACGCCTCGGTGGTCACCCGGGGAATTTCCCGTCGGGGGATGGGGGTGTCAACTTAAAGGTAGGCCGGCGGGGGGGCACAGATTGTCATTGCGACTCTGCTGGCCAGCAGAGCGGCTCGCCGAAGCGACGAAGCAATCCAGCCCGCCTTCGCTCAGCGAGCTGCGGCGTGGCTGCGTTCCTTCGACGGGCCGGGCCGTAGCCTTGGCGTAGGCTGGTTGGATCGCCACGGCGCGTACTGCTGGGCGGCAGTTCGCGCCTCGCGATGACAGCAATCAGCATCACTACCATAATCCGGCAGGGCCGGCGGAAATCGCTGCGATGCCTGGGATTGGCGTTGGTGGCGGCCAAGACCGGGCGCCGCGCCGGCCGCAACTCCCGCATTGCCAGAGGCGCCGTGCCTCGGCCACAAACGAGTGATGATCGTCGGCGTGCATCCGCTGGCCGGCTTCGACAAACTGCTGCATTACCGCGTGCCCGCGCCGTTGCGCACCGCGGTGGCCGTCGGCTCGCTGGTGCGCGTGCCGATTCTGCGCCGCTTCCGCCTTGGCGTGGTGGGCGCGATCGGAGCGCCGGCGGACTTTCCGGTGGAGAAGCTGAAGACCGTCGCGCAGGTGGTGCATCCCTTTCCGGCGCTGCCGCCCGATCTGCTGCAGCTGGCGCGGTGGATGAGCGCCTACTATGCGGCGGGGATGGACACGGTGATCGAGGCCATGCTGCCGGCGGCGGTCCGCGGCGGGACCGCGCCCCGGGAGGAAAAGCTGCTGGCGGTGGCCGGCCGGTTGTCCGCCGCCGACCAGGCCGCGCTGGCCCGCCGGGCGCCCAAGCAGGCGCTGCTTTACGCTTTTCTCCGCGACCAGTTCAAACCCCAGCCCAAGGCGCTCGT
>CAZAFS010000514.1:0-2558 GCA_964484165.1 uncultured Opitutaceae bacterium
AGGGGCGGGATCTCGAAAAGCTCGTGCTGGCGCAGGCCGTGCGCTGGCACCTCGAGAACCGCGTGCTGGCGTACGGCAACAAGACCGTCGTGTTTGACTGAGACCCGCCTTGGCCGGCCGGTGCCGGGATTCGGGTTTTGCCTTGTGGGGCTACGGCCGCCTTCCCATAGTGCCCGGTTTCCATGAGCGACCCGTCACCCAAGAAAACCCCCGTGAGCGACCCCACCCCCGGCGCTTCCGCCGGCAGGAGCTGGTTCGACCTGCCCACCGAGGAGCAGCTCCAGGATTTTTGGGTAAAGAACCGCAACTCCCTCTTCGCCGTTTGTATCGTGGCGATCCTCGCGATTGTGGTGCGCGGCGCCTACAACGAGCTGGCCGCGCGGCGGGAGGCGGGCATCGAGGCTGCGTTTGCGGCCGCCGCCACGCCGGCCCGGTTGCAGGCGTTCGTGCGCGACAACAGCCGGCATCCGCTGGCGGGCGCCGCCTACCTGCAGCTGGCCGACGAGGCCTATGCCGGCGCCCGGTTTGCCGAAGCCCAGGGCTATTATCAGAAGGCCATCGACGTCCTGCCCGGCACCCCCTTTGCGGCGCGGGCGACGCTCGGCCGGGCGGTGTGCCTGCTGCAGTCCGGCCAGCCCGCCGAGGGCACGGCGCTGCTCCAGCAACTCGCGGACGACGCCAGCCAGCTTCAGTCCGTGCGCTGCGAAGCCGCGTACCATCTCGCGTCGCTGGCCTTCGCCGGCGGCAGGTTTGACGACGTGACGAAGTACACGGACCTGATCATGCAGGCCGATTCCGGCGGCGTGTGGGCGCAGCGGGCGCTCCTTATGCGCATGCGTGCGCCGGTTTCGGCGGCCGCCGCGCCGGCGCCGCCGGCCAAGGGCGAGACGGCACCGACGATGGCGATCAAGCTTCCGGGTACCTGATTCGGGGTGCTCCGCGCCGGGGCGGGGCTACGGCGGCGCGCCCGGACTGCCGGCCGGCGGAGTCTTGGGCAGCAGGCGGGCGATCACGACCAGCAGCACGATCACGACGACCGCCAGCATGCTCCAGAAAAGAATGCCACCGCGGCCGGCGAGCGCCATGGTCTCGGCGAACGACCGGCCCTTCAATCCTTCCTCGGCTCCGATTCCGGGTATGAATTTGTCGGCCGCGAGCAGCTGCGCCGCCACCAGACTGAGGTCGTAGCGCGGCGCCAGCGCCTGCGGGTTGCCATAGTAAAGGAAGAGGGGCGCCTCGCGGTCGGCCTTGAAGAGCAGGCGCGTGACGCCGTAGTAGGCGCGCACGTCGCCCAACGCGATCGGCGGATTGTCCCCGTTGTCAGTCTCGAGCCACACCGTGTCGGTCTCCGGCGCCTGGGTGAGGGCGAGGGCGAAGGTGGCGGCGCGCCGGCCGGGAATCTGGCTCCAGCTGGCCTGGCCCAGTTCGCGGCGCGACGTGTAACCGCGGTCGTCCTCGAGGTCTTCAAACAGCCGCACCTCGCGTTGGAAGAGGGCAGTGGACACCGTCGCGGTTATCCGGGTGAGCGGCAGGCGCGGCCACGGCAGGGCGAGCCGCCAGCGGCTGAGCCTCGGCTGCTTCGGATCCGGCACGGGGGCGGCCGCCACGCCGAGAGAACGCGTCAAGCTGGTGTGTTCGACGACAAAGGGCACTTGGCGCCCGTCGCGGATCAGGCGCAGGTCGGCGAGGCCGCGCTCCGCATGCGCCAGCGCCACGGGATCGAGTTCGAGCTGCTGCACGCCGGCCGCGGCGACGCGCACCGGCGTGCGATAATTCCAGGGTGCGACATCGAGCGCCGTGCCCGCCACCAGGATTTCCGGCAGCGGTTCGCCCGGTCGGAAATCCAGATTCGCCTCCAACGGGCCGGGCGCGAATCGCACGGGCGGAAGATTCTGCGCCTCAGCCGTGAGGGCGGCGACGTCGTAACGGGGCGGCGGGGTGCCGGAATTGCTGGTGTAAAGGGTGTACCGGCCGGCCGCGGCGGCAAAGAACACGACTAGGACCGGCCGACGCCGCGCGGAGACGGCGGACAGGGCCAGCGGCGGACTGTCCCCGTTGTCAATGACCAGGATCAGCTCGCGCCCGGGGACCGGGGCTTCAATCCGCAGGCGGAGCGGCCCGGCGTCCAATCGGCCGGAGGAGTTGGCCCGGCTGAGCCGGCCTTGCGCGACCACGACCTCGCGAATGGCTTCCTCGGCGAACACCCGCCGCACGAGTCGCACCGGACGGTCGAGAATGAACTCCGGTGTGCTGACCTCCAGGGTGGCGAGGTGGAGATTGGCCCCCGGCAGCGCAAGCGTCAGGCGGGTCTCACCGGGGGTTTCATCCCGGGCGGCAATCCGCACCGCCACGGCTTCCGTGATGTCGGCCTGGGCGCGTTGGGTGAGCAACGAGATCCCGCGCAGGGCCAGGTGGGCCCCGCCAAGCCGGTCCAGGGAAACGCGCAGGCGCGGATAGACGCCCGGCGGAATGGGCAGGTGCAGCGCGCGCAACGGCCCGCCCTGGTCATAGACCGGCAGATTGCGACCCAGCAGCCGCCAGGTCACGCCGTCGTCCGA
>CAZAFS010000515.1:0-2550 GCA_964484165.1 uncultured Opitutaceae bacterium
AGCACCACCATGGTGCGGTCCATCCAGATGCCCGGCGATGAGGCGACAAACAGCGGCAGCGCCATCAAGATCGCGTCGTACGCAAAATGCATCAGGATCGCCGGCAGCAGCCCGAATCGCAGGTACAAGCCCCCGAAGATCGAGGCGATGAGGAAGATCTCGACCGGCCGCACGACCGCAGGCTGGTTCGGATAGTTCGCATGCCCGCAACCGAACACGACCGCCTGGACAATAAACGCGCCCAAGATCCACCAGCGCCGGCCCCCGAACCGCTGTCCCAGGAGCGCGGCGCCGGCCAGAGGGATTGCACGGAAAAGCGTCTCCTCCAAAAAGCCCGCCTGAAACGCGGCCGCCAGCGGGTTCAGCCAGGGAAAGATGTGCGCGAGAATGTTCGGCTGGACCAGCGGCTCAGAGGGCATCCACCAGCCCCAAGCGCGGCTGGTCATGAAGTAGAACCCGATGACGTACAGCAGCATGACCGGAACCAAGAGGTAGCCGCCCACCGTCCGCCCAAGGACGGCCGTCGAACCGGCAAACTCCGGCTTCCAGAGCCGCCAGAGTTGAGGATGGCCCGGAAACGCCTGCCGCGACAGGCCTTCCGCCGTCAGGAAGGACACAAACAGCACCACCCCCAAGCCAATGGTGGCGGCCAGCAGCGTGGCCAACTGCTTGACCACGAAGCCCTGGCTGGAAAGGGCCGTGTCATAGGCCATCCACAGCAGCGGCCAGGCGTTCAGCGCCGCCAGAAATTGGAGCACCGCCACGAGGCCCGCCCAAGCCAGCGGCTGTTTCCACAGCACGAGCCGGCGCCGGAGAAGAAAAAGGATCCCCACACCCGCACCCAGCCCCAGATAGATCAGAAAGGCACTCAGGAGCGCCCCGGTCGCGATGGCATTGTTGGCTGACCGCATCTGCTCGTAACGTCGCGAGAATCCCTGGGGGATCTTGATGAAGCGTGTGAGCTCGGTCAGGCGGTCGCCTCCCACCACCAGCCGCAGGCGGTAGCGGCCCTCACCCAGCTTCCGGTCCGGCCGCTCGTACACGAACGTGTGGTCCGTCCGCCCGCCCGGCCGCACTTCGTGGGACGTCTCCACCAGGTTGAACTCGCCGAGGCGGACGAACCACGGAGCGCCCGCCGCCGTGCGCTCGGCAATCTGCCGGGCCGCATCGCCCGCGATGCTGGGCCCCGGCGCGTCCTCCTTCAGCTTCTCCTGAAAGCCGTAGGGCGTGCCGTCGGGTGTGAACCGCACGGTCGTCTGGTTGACCTCGCCCTCCTTGAACCGCCGCACGTGCCAGTTGTACGGGAGGTAGAGCCCGTCGCGCATCATGGCGATGAAGGCGGCCCGCCCGCCGCCTTCCAGCTCGATGAACGCCTGCACGTTCCCTTCCCCGCCGAACGAGGCGACGTCGCGGACCACGCCCGCGGGACCCCACGCCTGATCAGAGGCAAGCTGTCGCGCGGCGCTGAGCGCATGCGCGCGATCCATGCGGATGTCCAGTGAAACCAGGGGGAAGGCCTGCGGGAACAGGCGGTAGGCGAGCGCGGCGCAACCGAGCGAGGCCGCGCCGAAGAGAATCCAGAATATCGGCCTGCGAAAGATTCCGGCCATGGCGGTATCCAGATTCGCAGATTGCAGGTATTTCGTCGAGCGGCATCCCGGGGAGAGGCGCAGGCCGCATCACCGAGGGCGCGATCCGCGGACCGGCCGCCGGCGACGGGCCGCGGCGGCGCCCCGCCTGCGCCCAAACGAACAGGCCGCACCCTGATGGGTGCGGCCTGGAGAAAAGGGACTAGGCGAAGCCCCGGGCGGGCTCCGGATCTACGCTCTGCGGGCGGCGGACCGAGAGACCGGGCCGCGCGCCGCCGCCTTAACGGCGCCGCGCTTGGAGGCGGGGTGCCCGGCCGCCGTCGGTAAGCGCCATGCCGAACATCACGGCCACCATCGCCGCCATGGCGCAGTTCCCGAGGTCGAGGCGGTACGCGTCCAGCGAGATGGCGCCGAGGATGAGCACGAGGGTCGAGAGGAGGGAGAGAAGGGTCTTCATGTGGATCTTGGTTGCCTCCGAATACACGCACCCGCGGACAAAAGTTGCGCGCGAGTTTCCGCGACCCGCACAAAAACAATCCAGGCCGCACCGGAATTGGTGCGGCCTGGAAAGAAACGGGCGGACCCGTTCCACCCGACAGCCGTGACCCTCAGGCCGCCAGGTCGAGGGAACCGGCCCGGCGCCTCAGCGAGCCGGAGTGCTTGGACGGGAACCGGGTCACCGCGGCGTACAGCGGGCGCCGCGTCCGGCAGCCGTCGTTGAGCGCGAACGCGAAAAGGGCGGCGACCACCACGGTGGGCACCCAGACCCCCGGACTCAACCGGTGGAAGTCCAGCGAGGAGGCTCCGACGGTGACCGCGAAAGTGGAGAAGAAAGCAAGCAGTGTTTTCATGGTGATTGAGTGGCTGTCCTGAAAACACGGCCCCGGGGGAGAAGTTACACAAAATTGGGGTGCACCCCCCGGTTCTTGGGGAATCAAGACTTGCGAAACCGGGCGCGCCC
>CAZAFS010000516.1:0-2540 GCA_964484165.1 uncultured Opitutaceae bacterium
GGCCGACGAGATCATCATCGGCGGCGGCATGGCCTTCACCTTCAAGAAGGTGCTCAACCACGTCGGGATCGGCGACAGCCTGTTCGACCCCGAGGGCGCCAAGATCGTGGCCGACCTCGTGGCCAAGGCCAAGGCGCGCGGCGTGAAGCTGATCTTCCCGGTCGACTATGTCTGCGCCAACCGGTTCGCCGAGGACGCGGAGGTGCAGCCGGCGGACGACCGCACCGGCATTCCCGCCGGCTGGATGGGCCTGGATGCCGGACCCAAGTCGATCGCACTCTACGCCGCGGCCATCGCCCGCGCCCAGACCATCGTGTGGAACGGCCCGCCCGGCGTGTTTGAGTTCGCCAAGTTCGCGACCTCCTCCAAGGCCATGGCCGAGGCCATCGCGGCAGCCACCGCCCGCGGCGCCACCACCGTGGTCGGCGGCGGCGACACCGCAACCGCGGCCAAGAAGTTCAAGGTCGTCGACCAGGTCACCCACTGTTCGACCGGCGGCGGCGCCAGCCTCGAGTTCCTCGAGGGCAAGGTGCTGCCGGGTGTGGCGGCGCTCGACCCGGCGTAAACCGGCACCGGCGTCCGCCGATTCAAGAAGGAAAACTGAAGACGGAAGATCAACGTGGGTTCAAATTTGCTGTTCTTCCATCTTATTTCTTAGATATTCGATCGCGGCCGTGGCAGCCACGGCCGCTTCCCGCATGACCTCTTCCTCTTCCACTCCCTCCACTCCTCCGCTGCCGCTGCGCAAGAAGCTCCTCGCGGGCAACTGGAAAATGAACAAGACCTCCGCCGACGCGGTGCTGCTCGTCAAAGACATCGTCACCGCAGTCGGCAAGGACCACGGGGTCGAGGTGGTCGTGTGCCCGCCGTTCACGGCGCTGGAGAGCGTCGCGCACGTGCTCGAGGGCTCGGCCGTGAAGCTCGGCGCGCAGAACATGCATCCCGAGCCGGCCGGCGCCTACACCGGCGAAATCTCCGCCGGCATGCTCCGCGCCCTGTTCGCCAGCTACGTGATCCTCGGCCATAGCGAGCGCCGCACCTACTTCAAGGAGACCGACGCCTTCATCAACCAGAAGGTGCTCGCCGCGCTCAAGAACCAGCTCAAGCCGATCCTCTGCGTGGGTGAGACGTTGCAGGAGCGCGAGGCGGGCTCGACCCTTCAGGTCATCCAGGCGCAGGTCGAAAAAAATCTCGAGAGCGTGACGAAGGAGCAGGCGACCAGCGTGGTCATCGCCTACGAGCCGGTCTGGGCCATCGGCACCGGCAAGGTGGCCTCGACGGAGCAGGCGCAGGAGGTGCACGCATTCATCCGCAGCCTGCTGGTCAAGCTGTTCGGCGAGGCGGTGGCGCCGAAGGTGCGCATCCTGTACGGCGGCTCGATGAAGCCGGCCAACGCGCCCGAGCTGCTGGCCCAGCCGGACATCGACGGCGGGCTCATCGGCGGCGCCTCGCTCGAGGCGCGCTCCTTCGTGGAGCTGATCAACATTGCCGCCGCGGTGAAGTGACCGGCGCCGCGGGGCAGGGGCGTCGGTCGATTCAAGAAGGAAGAGCGAAGACGCAAGATCAGACGGCACGTCGGGTGGCTGGTCTTCAATCTTGCCTCTTTCTTCTTCTCTTGAGCGTTGGCGGTCGCAGGCCGCCGCGGCGCTCTTTGCGTCTGAATTGTAGGGCGGGGTCGCCGTACCCCGCCGCGCCAGCCTCCGGGGCACTTGCGTGAGAAACGGTATGCCATCTGGCCTTTTTGCCGTTCGAGGTTCAGCGGGGGCAGTACCTCGGCGGAGTAAAATGTCCGCCTTCGCCAAGGCTTCGGCGGACACTTTTGCATCCCTCGCGGATGCAAAAGTGGTGGTGGCTGATGGACTCGAACCATCGTAGACCAGAGGTCGGGAGATTTACAGTCTCCTGCAATTGCCGCTATGCGAAGCCACCCAGGAAAGGTCGTTTACAAAAGGCCCGCGGCTGCTCCATTCCAAGCCCAAAATGGCTCTGCCGTGGGTGGCCGTGGGAGAAGCCCGCTGGAGGATGGTTCATTTTCTCAACTTGCTGACCGGAAACCACCACTGCCGGAAAATGGCCGCTTCGCCGCCCGTCGCGCGGAAACTCCAAACTCCAAACGCCGAATCCCAAAGCTCAGAACCGGTGAAGGATGAGAACCATCGCATTGGTTCGACGGAGCGGAGCGGAGAAGGAGGCGCACGGGAGCTTGCCTCCATGGCGACCTGAGCGAGATTGGGATGCCAGCGAATTGATCGATCGCAGCCAAAGGATGACCAATGAAAAATGATCCCAAGCATTTCCGGGTCGAGGGCGGCCAAAGGGTAAAGCTCGCCCGGTGGCCGACGCGCATCGCGCCGTTCTACCGGTCGAAGAAGCATTACGCGAAGCTGCTGGAGGAGCACGTGCGCGAGCTGAGCCAGCTTCAGGACCTGCTCTACGCCGACAACCGCTACGCATTGCTGCTCATCTTCCAGGCCATGGACGCCGCGGGCAAGGATGGCGCGATCAAGCACGTCATGTCCGGCGTGAACCCGCAGGGCTGC
>CAZAFS010000517.1:0-2537 GCA_964484165.1 uncultured Opitutaceae bacterium
CCAGCCTGCAAGAATCTGCAGCCAAGGATGGCTGCGCTACCTTCGACGGTTCGCTTGGCGGCGCGGAATCACGTGCGCTTCGCCTCAACGCGGGTCGATGATCCGGCCGAGGAAAAGGACGGCGCCGGTCGCGTTGTCGCGGATCAGGAACAGGAACGGGTGATCAACCGCGACTGGCAGGGCTTGCGCCATGGAGGCAGCCAAGTACACGGTCCCACTGGCGGCGGCCGCCACGGTGCCGTCTTCGTTCACTTCCACGACGGCTTTGTGGATGACATTGGATAGGAACAGCGACCGGTCGCCCGTCATGCCCGAGAAATCCGCGGCGGTCGAGTCGAACGCCGCGGGCATGCCCAGCGCCTTGAGCTGCCGGCCGAGATCGAGGCTGCCAGTGGCTTTGAAGCGCGGGAGGGCGAGCGCCACCTCGGTTTTCCCCGCGGCGTCCAGTCGCTCCAGCCAGAAGGCGATCTTCTGAGGCGTCAGGTCGCGCTCGATTCCCGCCAGGCCGTCGCGGGCCTCCGGCAGCACAATGACCATGGACGTGGTCTCGCCGAAATAGGGCAGCGTGAGCAGCCGGAGCCCGTCAAGCGCGACCGTGCGCAGCTTGGACGTGCGGTGCATCGTCGGCACCTCGCCACTTCGGGCTGGGGCGAGAAAGAACGGCTCCGGGTGCGTCCGCCGCGCTTCAAAGGGACCGGCCCAGCGGCCTTTGAAATATACTGCGTTGCCCAGCACCATCCGGGTCCGGTCGTTGAGCATGCCGGCGCCGATCAACTCCGTGATCTTGCCGCGCGTTTTGTTCGCAACCCAGGCGTTGATCTTCACCCGCGCGGCCTCCGCGGCGTGGCTGAAATCGGCGGACGCCGCCTCTGCCCGAAACTGGGTCTGGAGTATCTTGAGATATTCCGCGTCGAGTGGGATCTGCGGCTGGGCCCAGAGGGAATTGGCGGTGACCAGCACGACCTGGTCGTTGCCGGCGGCGTCGAGTCGCCCCGCCAGTCCGGCGAACCCGGCGGCGACCCGGGCGGCCGGCAGGTTCAGGTGCAGCACGTTGGCCATTTCCGTCGCGGTCTGGCCGCGGGCGCCCACCTGGGCCATGGCGAGGACGTCGGAAATGCTGTAGGGCGAAAAGATCAGGTTGCCGGGCGCCGGCGAGAGCTGCCGGTAAAGATCGACGGCGAAGGCGGTGTTGGCAGCGGTCACGGCGCCCGCCGCGGGCTGGTCGGCGCTGCGCATCGGTAAGGCGGCGGCCCAAATGGCAACCAGCATTGCGGGACCCGACCGGAAGGGAAATAATCGTAAGGGCATGTTGGGATGACGGAGAAGTCTGTCGCTTCTTGGGCGAAAAGAGAAGATTGGACACGGTCCAGCAGTGGCGCGGTTTGTCATTGCGAGGAGCCCCGACAGGGGCGGGGCGACGAAGCAATCCAGCCTTTCGGCGAGCTGGGAGATCCGAGCATTGTTGAGCGGCTGGATCGCCATCGTCCTCCGCCCAGACTACGGAGGATAGGCTGCCCGGCGCCGCCGGGCTCGCGATGACCGGCAAGCTATGCCATCGCCTACAACCTGGGAACCGGCGGCTGAAATTCGGGACGAAGGCGCGGCTGTCAAAAAACCAGTGAAAGAGGTGGCGAAAACCCTCCGCGACCGGCCGCCGATGGAGTTTCTCCTTGGTGGCGCCGGAGGGATTCTTAACGTGAGCGGCGCTAGACCATGATGGGATCTTCAATGCGGATCACGGCACGGTTCTCCGTTCTCTGCCTCCTGGTGGCCGCCGGATGCACCACGGTGCGCCGGGCGCCCTCGGTGAATCCGCCCGCGCCGACCGCCGCGTCGACCCGCGCGGCGGAACCACCATCCGGTCCAGCCCCGGCGCCCGTGCCGGCGCCTTCGTCGCCCGCCCCCGCCTCGGCGGCGACCCCGGCGCCCGCGCCGCCCGCCGAGGAGATCGCGGGCCAACTGACCATGCTGGTCGAGTCGGCCCCGCCCGGCGCCATCATCGTGGTGGACGGCCGGCCGGTCGGAAAGGCGCCCGTGCACCTCAACCTGCCCGCCACGCCACTGGGCTTTTTCCAGAATTACGTGGAGATCCGGGCGCGCTTCGTGGCCACGGACGAGACGGAGGTTTCCCGCACTGCGGTGGAGGAATTCTCCCCGCGCGAAAAGGTTCCGGCCGTGCTTCACTTCACGCCGGACGGCGCGCAACGCACGCTGCGGTGAAGTGGGGCGGTCGCCGATCGATCGCGGGCCGGGCGGCTTGGCGGCCGGCCTTGTAGGGCGGGGTCGCCTAGGCTCGCCGTAGCGCAAGCGAAGGCGGCCGAATCCCGCCGAATCGAAAATCTTGGCGGCATTCAGCGATGCCGCCCTACAATGGTTGGCTCGGCGATGGCGGGTCGCGGCGTAAAGCCGCTCCTACCGGATTGGCGATCGGGCTTTGTAGGAGCGGCTTTATGCCGCGATATTCGACTCAGAGCTTCGGCTGCTTCAGCGGCGTGAGCGTGACGGGCCCGAGCAGGCCGGAGTCGAGCAGCGGCCAG
>CAZAFS010000518.1:0-2531 GCA_964484165.1 uncultured Opitutaceae bacterium
TGGGCCGCCACCATCCGCGCCGTGCGCCACCGCAACCCCCGCACCGCGATCGAGGTGCTGGTGCCTGACTTCAAGGGCCGGCTGGAGGACGTCGACACCGTGCTCGCGGCGCGGCCCGACATCTTCAACCACAACGTGGAGACCGTCGAGCGGCTGCAGAAGCCGGTGCGCGTGCAGGCCCGCTACGACCGCAGCCGCGCCGTGCTGCGCCACGCCAAGGCGCGCGGCTTCACCGTCAAGACCGGTTTCATGCTCGGCCTCGGCGAGCGCCACGACGAGGTCGAGCAGACCATGCGCGACCTGGTCGGCGACCGGGTGGACATCCTGACGATCGGCCAGTACCTCCAGCCCACGGCGCGGCACCTGCCGGTCGACCGTTGGGCGACGCCGGAGGAGTTTGACCACTGGAAGCAGTTCGGCCTGGCGATCGGTTTCGGCGTCGTCCAGAGCGGCCCGCTCGTGCGCTCGAGCTACCACGCCGACGAGCAGTCGCAGAAGTACACCGGCGGGGAGCACCTCAACACGGCGAACGCCCTCGCCAGCGCCTGAGGCGGGCGCGGCCGCCGGAGCACCGCTGCATCTTTTTGGTGCATTTCCGGCGTTTCATGGGCAAGCTGGGTCCCATGAAATCCCGCCGTGAAATCGTCGAAAACTGGCTGCCCCGCTACACCGGCGTGCCGCTCAAGAAATTCGGCGACCACATCCTCCTGACCAACTTCCAGAATTACGTGCAGCTGTTTGCGCAGTGGCACCGGGTGCCCGTCCAGGGCACCGACAAGCCGATGCCCAGCGCCACGGCCGGCCGCATCACCATCATCGATTTCGGCATGGGCAGCGCCACCGCCGCCACAATCATGGATCTGCTCAGCGCGCTGCATCCGAAGGCCGTGCTGTTCCTCGGCAAGTGCGGCGGCATCAAGCACCGCGCCGAAATCGGCGACCTGATCCTGCCCATCGCCGCCATCCGCGGCGAGGGCACCAGCAACGATTACTTCCCGCCCGAAGTGCCCGCCCTGCCCTCCTTCGCGCTGCAAAAGGCCATCTCGACCACCATCCGCGACCACGCCCAAGACTACTGGACCGGCACCGTCTACACCACCAACCGCCGCGTGTGGGAGCACGACGAAGTCTTCAGGAAATACCTCAAGAGGATCCGCTGCATGGCCATCGACATGGAGACGGCCACGATCTTCATGACCGGATTCTACAACGAGATCTCCACCGGCGCACTCCTGCTGGTCTCCGATCAGCCGATGATTCCCGAGGGCATCAAGACCGCCAAGAGCGACAAGCGGGTCGACGCGGAATACACCGCCATGCACGTCCGCATCGGCATCGATTCCCTCAAGCAGCTCATCAACAAGGGGCTCACGGTCAAACACCTGAAGTTCTAGGCGCCCGCGGCGCGCCGGCATCCGCGCCCACGCTCCGCAGCGCGCGCACCGAGACGAACGCGCTCGAGCCGACCATCAGCAGCGCGGCCACCACCGGGTGCAGCAGGCCCGCCGCGGCCAGGGTCATGCCGGCGGTGTTGTAGCCGGCGGCGAACAGCAGGTTCGTGCGGATGCCCCGCCGCGCCGCCCGCGCCACGCGAATGGCCCGCGGCAGGAAACGCAGATCCTCGCCCGCAAACACCGCCATGGCCGCGGCGCGTGCCAGCTCCGCCCCGCTCTTCATCGCCACCGACGCCGGCGCCGCGCTCATCGCCGCCGCGTCGTTCACGCCGTCGCCGAGGAACGCCACGACGCGTCCCGCCGCGACGAGATCGCGGACGCGCGCCAGCTTGTCCGCCGGCGTCAGTCCGGCCCGCACGGCCAGCAGCCCGCCGGCCGCGTTGCCCGGCTGATCCGCCGCGCCACCCGGTCGGAAATTGGCGTCGCCCGTCAGCACTTCCAGATCCACGCCCAAGGCGCGCAGTTCCGCGAGCGCCGCGTCGAGGCCCTCGCGCCATTGCTCGGCGAGCTCGATCGTGGCCGCCAGCGCCCCGTCGATGAATACGAAGATCTCCTTCGCGCCGGGTCGGGAAACCGCGCCGTCGCCCGCCTCGGTGCGTCCCAGCGCCCACTCACCCACCCGCACCTCGACCGTCCGCCCGTCCGCGGCCACCACCGCCACCACCCCCTGTCCGGGTTCGATCCTGCGCTCCTTCACCACCGCGGATTTGTCACGTATTACGTTACAAACACCGTTTTCCTGACCGAGGCCAGGTGGCGGCGTCTGGGGCTGCAGTCCTTCACCACCCTGCCGGAGCGCGGCGGCGATCGGGTGCGCGAGTCCTTCCTCGGCGGCGGCCACGGCGGCGCGCAGCCAGGCCTCGCGCTGCGCGAAAGCCGGCTCCGTCCGCCACGCGTGCACCGCGAGCGTCGCCGTGGACAGCGTCCCGGTCTTGTCCAGGCAAACGAAATCGCACCGGGCCAAGGCGTCGAGAAAGTCCCCGGTGCGGGCGACGAGGCCGAACGAAGCCAGTCGCGCCAGCCCGCCCCACACCGCCACCGGCGTGGCCAGGCCCATGGCGCACGGGCAGGCCACGA
>CAZAFS010000519.1:0-2530 GCA_964484165.1 uncultured Opitutaceae bacterium
TGCGCACCTTTTCGACGCCGGCGCGGATGAACTGCCGCAGGATGCGCCGCAGTTCGTCGAGCGTCATGATCTGCGGGTCCCGGAGGAAGGCGTGCGCGGGCCCGAACACCTCCGCGGGCATGCAGTAGGGGCAGCGGAAATTGCACCGGTCGGTCACGGAGATGCGCAGATCGCGCAAAGGCCGGGCGAATTGGTCGCGGAGGTCGGACATCGGGGAAAGACGTAAACGCAAAGCGGACGAAGCGCAAAGACGCGAATGAGATGCAGCCGGGGCCGCGGCCCCCGGCATTTCCGCCGTGCCCTCGGCGGCCGCCGCGTTACATTCCGGCCATGCGATCCGTGGCCGAGGCGGAAAAACAAATACTCGAAGCTGTGGCGCCGCTGCCGGCGGAGGAGTGCCCGCTGGGCGACGCGCAGGGCCGCGTGTTGCGGCAGCCCCTGGTGGCGGATCGCGACCTGCCCCCCTTTGATCGGGTCACCTTGGACGGCTATGCCCTGCGCGAGCGCGCTTGGGCGGCCGGGGTGCGGCGCTGGCGGGTGGCGGGGGTGCAGGCCGCGGGGGCGGCGCCGCTGGCTTTGGCGGAAGACGACGCCTGCGTCGAGGTGATGACGGGTGCGGTGCTGCCCGGCGGCGCGGATACGGTCGTGCCGTATGAAGAGGCGACCCGGGAGGAGCAATTCATGGCGCTGGCGGCCGGGGTGAAAATGGAGGCCGGGCGGGGCGTGCACCAGCGCGGTTCGGACCATGCCGCGGGTTCCCTGCTGGTGTCCGCCGGCGTGCGCCTGGGGGGCGCGGAAATCGCCGTGGCTGCGGCCTGCGGCTACGCCCGGCTGACGGTGACGCAGCAGCCGAAAATCGCGGTGATCGCGACCGGGGATGAACTGGTGGAGGTGGATGCGCCGGTCGCGGCCCACCAGATCCGGCGCTCGAATGACTACGCCCTGCGCGCGGCGCTCTTGGCCGCGGGGCATCCGCGCGTGGAATGCTTCCTCCTTCGAGACCGGCGCCCGGAGATGGAACACCTGCTTTGGCACATCCTGGCGGAATACGACGTGGTGCTGCTCAGCGGCGGCGTTTCCCGGGGCAAGTTCGATTTTCTCCCCCGGGTGCTCGAGGACCTGCGGGTCCGGCGGCTGTTTCAAGGCGTGGCGCAGCGTCCGGGCAGGCCGCTCTGGTTCGGGCTCAGCCCGCGCCACACGCCGGTTTTCGCCCTGCCCGGGAACCCGGCCTCGTCGTTTGTCTGCCTGCATCGCTACGTGCTGGGCGCCCTGGCCAGGATGAGCGGCCGGCCCGCGGCGCCGCCGCAGTTTGCCGTGCTCACGGAACCCGTGGTCCTAAAATCCCCGCTGACCTGGTTCCTGCCGGTGACGACGACGCCCGGGCCCCGCGGCGAGCGGCAGGCCACGCCCGCGCCGCTCAACACTTCGGGCGATTTCGCCGGGCTGGCCGGCACGGAGGGCTTCGTGGAACTGACCGCCGAAAAGGACGGATTTGCCGCCGGGGCGGTGGTGCGATTCTGGGCCTGGGCCTGATGGCGGGGAGGCGGCCGGCTTGGGCGCAATTTCCCTTTGCGCTGCGGCCCCTTTGCGCGACATTAACGCGCATGTTCTCCCACGTGGATCGGAAGAACCTCGCCGCCATGGTCGATGTCGGCGCCAAGCCGGTCAGCCGGCGCACGGCGCACGCGCGGGCCGTGGTGGTGCTGCCGGCCGGACTGGCCGCCCGGCTGGCCGACGGCGACATCGCCACCAAGAAAGGGCCGATTTTCCAGACGGCGATCCTGGCCGGGGTGATGGCGGCCAAGAAAACCAGCGAACTCATCCCGCTATGCCATCCCCTGCCGCTGGAGGACTGCCAGATCGCGATCGCGGCGGCGCCGGGCGGCGAGGTCACGATCGACTGCCGTGTGCGGACACACGCCAAGACCGGCGTCGAGATGGAGGCGCTCACCGGCGCGTGCGTGGCCGCCCTCACCGTCTACGACATGGCGAAGGCGGCGGCGCATGGCATCGTGATAAAAGAAGTGCGGCTGGTGGAGAAAACCGGGGGCCGGCACCATTATCGGACGGCGCCATGAACTTCCAAGAAGGGCAAGGACTGACGGGGGCTTTTTTCCGGGCCGGCGCCGCGACCCTTTGGACCCCAAGCAGGCAGCCCAGCCCATGAAACGCGTGCAAGTGCAGTATTTCGCTCTGCTGCGGGAACAGGCGGGCTGCAGTGAAGAACTGGTGGAGACGGCCGCGCCAACGCCAGGCCGGCTCTATCAAGAGTTGGGCGCGCGCCATGGTTTCTCGCTGCCAGTGGATCGCGTGAAGGTTGCACTCAACGGCGAGATCGCGCCGTGGGATGCGCCGCTGGAGGATGGCGCAAGGCTGGTTTTCATCCCGCCGTTCGCCGGCGGCTAGAGAGAGCCATGTTTCGCATCACCCCCCTGCCACTCAATCCCGACGCGCTGCGGGGCGAACTGCTGGATGGCCGCGCGGGCGGCTACGTGTCGTTCGAAGGGCGGGTGCGCAGCCGCAACGAAGG
>CAZAFS010000520.1:0-2530 GCA_964484165.1 uncultured Opitutaceae bacterium
TCAAACCACATCTGGAAGACATCCTCAGGGAAAAGCCCTTTGAAGTCACATTTGACGGTTTCCCAGAGGCTGGACGGGAGGGTCAACGAAGGCATGGAACGGGCAAGGAAAAGAGATTATTCACACAACCTCGGTGGGGTCCTTACCGCGCGTCGCACAGCGTCTGATTCGGTCGCTCGCTCGGAGGAGAAAGGCAGGTCCGGTCTTCAGGGACGGGGGGTGAAATGAAATGATGGAGTAAACTATTGAAGACCAGAAGGTAGGGAAGTGCTCCTGGAGGGCTTGCGAAGGGAATCGCACTGCGGACGTGGCAAAGAACAACTGAGGTACCGTGAGATAAAACGGATTTGCGGAGTAACGTGAATCACAAAATGCATTTCAAGAGCAACTTTCCCACAAGTTATTCACACCGCCCCGCATTCCTTGTGGTCGCGCGAATGGGCCGGATCTGCGCCGGGGGCGCTTGTAAC
The DNA here is from genome assembly GCA_964484165.1 of uncultured Opitutaceae bacterium. Taxonomy (GTDB): domain Bacteria; phylum Verrucomicrobiota; class Verrucomicrobiia; order Opitutales; family Opitutaceae; genus Fen-1467. The sequence goes on from CAZAFS010000520.1 coordinate 471, forward strand.
GGGAGCTTCACTACGCTGGTCCGGCGCCGGCCGGACCGCGTTACCGGCGCGTGACGAGAACGTGACGGTAGTGGCGATGCCGTGACAGCGGGCGCCGGCGGCTCGGAGCGCGCCGCGGGCGGTCAGGGCTCGAGCCACTTGCCGTGCTCCTTGATGAGCGCGATCAACCGGTCGTCGGCGTCCGTCTGCGGCAGGTTGTACTGCACGCAAGCCTTGCCCACGTAGAGGTTGATCTTTCCGGGCGCGCCGCCGACGTAGCCGAAATCCGCGTCCGCCATCTCGCCGGGGCCGTTCACGATGCAACCCATGATGGCGATCTTCACGCCCTTGAGATGGCCGGTCTTTTCGCGGATGCGCTGCGTGGTGGTCTGGAGATCGAAGAGGGTGCGGCCGCAGCTCGGGCAGGCCACGAACTCCGTCTTGGAGATGCGCGCGCCGGCCCCCTGGAGGATGTTGTAGGCCAGTTTGACCGCGCGCACCGGATCGGCCTCGGTTTCCATGCTCACCAGGTCGCCCACGCCATCGCAGAGCAGGCCGCCGGTCAGGATGCTGGCCTCAATCAGGCGGCCGAGGAAGCTGGGATCGGGGCGCACGGCGGTGGCGGCGGTGTTGCGAATCCAGACGGGCGCCCGGCTCCCGAGCCGGGTCAGGTGCTCGGCGAGCAGGCGGTAGGCCCCGAGCGCATGGCCCGCGCCGGAGCCCGAAACGCGCAGACCGGAGAGGGTGAAAATGAGGTGATCGTCACCGAGGGCGCGGAGGCGGTCGGCCATGGCGGGAAAATCATCCGGCGCGATGTCCACGGCGAGAAAGTGCCCGTGGCGGCGCACGAGGCGCGCGAACGACTCCAGCAACTCCGCCTCGGCGGCGCCGAAGCGGCGGCAAAACACGATGCGGGCATGACAGGTGGCGAGAAACTCTTCCGCGGCGGCGGGAGCCAGCGCCTCCCCCAGATCGAGCACGAGAAAATCCACCGGCAGTTCGATGGCCGCCAGCGCCTGGCGCAGCTGCGTCAGCGCCCCGGCGTCCGCGACCGGCACCATCAGTCCTTCCGCCGGCGTGTCCTGTAGCGCGGGCGCGGCCAGTTGGGCGGCCACCCGGGTGAGCTGGCTCGCGTCCGCCAGGCGCACGATGACGCGCGGCGGCTGTTCGGGGCCGACCCGGCAGCGATCGGACAGCTGGAGCGCAGCCGTTTCGCGACGGGTGAAATGGAAAGGATCAACTGAGTCGGTGGAGACCGGAGACCGGAAACCGGATACCGGAGAGGCGATCCGTCCAGCGGCCTTGCCATCCCGCCTCGGGCTTTCGCTGGCCGGTTCCTCCCACAGGCTCATCGCCTTGTCCGCGATGGCCTGTGCCACCGGGATTTCATAGACCGAGTCCTCGGTCAACGAGACCCGGATCGTGTCGCCGAGGCCGTCGAGCAGAAGCGCGCCGATGCCGATGGCTCCCTTGATGCGGCCGTCCTCGCCGTCGCCCGCCTCGGTGACGCCCAGGTGCAGGGGGTACGGGCGGTGCGCGGCGTCCAACCGGTCGACCAGCAGCCGGTAGGCTTGGATCATGACCTTGGGATTGCTCGCCTTCATCGACAGGATGAGGTCGTGAAAGCCCTCCGCCTCGGCAATGCGCACGAACTCGAGCGCGCTTTCGACCATGCCGAGCGGCGTGTCGCCGTGGCGGTTCATGATGCGGTCGGAGAGCGAGCCGTGGTTGGTGCCGATGCGCAGCGCCCGGCCGAGCTCGCGGGCCCGCCGCACCAGCGGGGCGAAGGTCTCGTGGAGCCGCTGCAACTCGCGCTCGTACTCGGCGTCGGTGTACTCGCGGGTGGCGAATTTTTTCTTGTCGGCGTAGTTGCCGGGGTTGACCCGCACCTTCTCGACGTGTTCGACCGCCTCCATCGCGGCGGAGGGCAGAAAATGGATGTCGGCGACCAGCGGCACCGCGCCAAAGCCGGCGGCGGTGAACTGCGCGCGGATGGCGTGCAGGCACTGGGCGGCGGGCACGTTGGGCGCGGTGACCCGCACGATCTCGCAGCCGACCTCGGCCAGGGCGATGCACTGCCG
>CAZAFS010000521.1:0-2527 GCA_964484165.1 uncultured Opitutaceae bacterium
ACGCCGGCCAGACGCACGATCTCCATGCCGAGCTTGAGCACCAGTTCCCTCGTGTCCTCGGGTCCCTGACCCTTGAGCAGTTGAATGGCCTCCCGGACCTCGAGCGCCGTGCCGACCGAGTCGCCGAGCGGCTGATTCATGTCGGTGACGAGCGCCACGCAGCGGCGCTTCATCGAACGGCCGACCCGGGTCATGGAACGCGCGAGCTGTTTGGCCTGCTCGAGGTCCTTGATGAACGACCCGTTGCCCCACTTGACGTCGATGACCAGGCCTTCCGAGCCTTCGGCCAGCTTGCGCGAAAGCACGCTGCCGGTGATAAGCGGCAGGCTGGGGATGGTGCCGGTGTCCTTGCGCAATGCGTAGAACTTGGCGTCCGCCGGCGCGAGGTCGGGCACCTGGGCGACGACCGCGCCTCCGATGTGGCCCAACTGTTCGACAAAATGGGGAATGCTTTGGTGACCCTTGAAGCCCGGGATGGCCCCAAGCTTGTCGAGCGTGTCAATCATGTACTCCTGGTCGGCGCCGCACATCATGGGCACGACCACGCCGCTTGCCATCGCCAGCGGCACCAGCACCAGCGAGGTCTTGTCGCCCACCCCGCCCGTGGAGTATTTGTCGATCTTGGGCTTGGAAATATGGGAGAGATCAATCACCTCGCCGGACAACATCATCTCTTCCGTCAAAATCGCCGTTTCTTGCGCCGACATGTTGGCGAAATAGATCGCCATCAGCAGGGCCGCCAGCTGGTGCTGGGGCATCTCCCCATCCAGCGTGGAATCAATGATATAGCGGATTTCTTCCTGGGTGAATTCCCCTCCATCGCGCTTCTTCTCGATCAGGTAGCTGAAAGTGGGTTTGATGAACCTCCGCGGCGGCAGAGGGCGTTTTCTCATGTGTGTAGTCATGGAACAATCTAATAGCCAGTGGCAGGAAAAGTTTATCATAAAAAAAAATCTATCCCGTTTGTCGAGACAATTTTACCCATCTTTGGTGAGGCGCATACAACTGAATCCAACGCCGACCCGACGCCAACCCCCGACGACAACTGCCGGTCAATTAAACGCTTGCGACGCTTTCGTGCGCTCAGTTGAGTGGATCGAATGGATCTTTGCTTCGATCTCGCCGTCGCGCTGGAGCGCTCGCTGAGCGATGCCGCCCGCCAAGCTGGCCTGACCGGCGATGGGTTTGCGCCCGATGTGCGGCTGGCCGACCCGGTTCACGGCGACTTTCAGGCCAACGGCATCCTGGCCTACGCCAAGCGCCACCGCCAGAATCCGCGCGCGCTCGCCGAGACCATCGTCAAGCATCTCACGGATCCCGCCCCGCATTTTGACATCGCGATCGCCGGTCCGGGCTTTGTGAACTTCAGGCTGAAGCCCGCCGCCCTGCTCGCGTGGCTGGCGGTGCATCGCGACCGGACGATGCTGGGCGCCGGCGCAGTCGCGCCCGGGCCGGGCCGCATCATCGTCGTCGACTACAGCTCGCCCAACACGGCCAAGCAGATGCACGTCGGTCACCTGCGTTCGGCGGTGATCGGCGAGGCGGTCTGCCGCCTGCTGGAGTTCCGGGGCGCCAGGGTCATCCGCGACAACCACGTGGGCGACTGGGGCACGCAGTTCGGCAAGCTGATCTGGGCCTACAAACGCCAGCTCGATCCGGCGGCGCTGGCGCGCGATCCGCTGGAAGAGTTCGAGCGCCTCTACAAAGCCGGCCACGCCGCCGCCGAGGCCGATCCCGCGGTGCTGGAGGAGGCGCGCCAGGAGCTCGTGCGCCTGCAGACCGGCGATCCCGAAAACCGCGCCATCTGGAAACTGATCAACGAGACCAGCCTCGCCGCCTTCCAAAAAGTTTACGATCAGCTCGGCATCCGCTTCGACGTCACGCTGGGCGAGAGCTTCTACAACGACAAGGTCGAGCAGATCTACCGCGAGCTGGCGGAGGGCGGCCTGGCGGTGGAAAGCCAGGGGGCGCTCGTCGTCTTCCATCCCGAACATCCGCGCTTCAAAACCCAGCCGTTCATCATCCGCAAGTCCGACGGCGCGGCCAACTATGCCACGACGGATCTCGCCACCCTCCTCCATCGGGTCGCGCAGTTCCGGGCGACCGACATCCTCTACGTCGTGGACAAGCGCCAGGGCGACCACTTCGAGCAGCTTTTTCTCACGGCGCGCAAATGGTTCGAGCGGACCGGCCGCGCCCTGCCCCGCCTCGAACATCTCGATTTTGGCATGGTCCTCGGGGAGGACGGCAAGCCGCTCAAGACCCGCAGCGGCGAAAACATCCGCCTCACGGAACTGCTCGCCGAGGCGGTCGAGCGCTCGTACCGGCTGGTCAGCGAGAAGAACCCGGAGCTGCCCGAGGCGGAGCGCCGCGCCATCGCGCAGGTGGTCGGCCTCGGCTCGGTGCAGTACGCCGACCTCGCGCAAAACCGGACGAGCGACTACGTGTTCGCCTGGGACAAGATGATCTCGCTCGACGGCAACACCGCCGCCTACCTGCTGTACGCCGTGGCCCGCATCCACAGCAT
>CAZAFS010000522.1:0-2523 GCA_964484165.1 uncultured Opitutaceae bacterium
ATGAAATCGAGCGCGCCCTGCACGGTGCAGAAGTCGCCCGTGCCGTCGGCGGCGACGGTAAGCTTGGTCGTGCCGGCGGCGGGCGGCGCGGCCCGGGTGGTGAAGCGCCACGCGGTGGGTTCGGCGATGCCGGCGTAGGTGTCGGTGCCGTCCTTGAACACCCCCGGGTCAACCGTGACGTAGTAGGCGTGGCCATAGACGAGCTCGCCGTTCTTCGGGAAAATCGTTGCCTCATTGCCGGCGATGATCACCGGGTGGTATTTGTAGTCGGGCAGGCCGCCGATGGCCTTGGTGGCGACCGGCGAGCTGACGTCAATGATCTCAACGACCCGGTTGTCGACGGCGTCGACGATGCGAATCGCGCCCGCGGCGCCGAGCGCCGGCGGCGCGGGGAAGGTGAGGCGCAGCGGGGTATCGGGACAGACCTCCGTGGCGTTCGCGGCCGGAAAGGCGCCTCGCAGGTCCAAGGCGAGCGGCGCCCCCGGGGCGCCCGCGCCAAAAGCGCACGCCGCCAGGCCGAGAAACACGAGGGCGGGGGCAAACAGGGAGGTGGGGCGGATGGTCGTCGACATGCTCACGGAAGTTGGGGATGGGGATGGGTCGGGGTTGGCAGGCGCTCCGTTCGCCGCGGCTGGGCGCCCACGGACACAGGTACGTACGGCCCTAACATGCATACCCGACGGCGGAATTCCAGCGCACCGTGAGGCCGCACCCGAGCGAATGGGCGGCGCCGGGATGGCCCCTTCATCGCGCGATTGTGACAAACGGAGTTGCGGCCTCGCGCCGCTTCGCCGACGTTGGCCGTCGAACCATGTCAAAGAATCTGTTTGGGATCCTATTCGGCGCACGCCCGCTGCTGCCTGCCCCGAAACCGTGCCGAATCCTCCGGGCCATGATCCTGCCCGCCGCCCTTTCACTGCCGCTGGGATTCCTGGCGGTTGCGCGCGCCGAAACTGCCGCCGCCGGGGCGCCCGAGCCGCCCACCTCCTGGATCGACCCGGACACCGGTCACCGCGTCATCCGCCTGACGCGCGAGCCCGGATCCGACAGTTTCTACTTCAACGTCAACGGCTACACCCCCGACGGCAAACAGATGGCCTACACCACGCCCGAGGGCATCTCGGTGCTGAATCTGGCGACGCTGGAGGCCCGGCAGCTGGTGGCGGGCCCGGCCCGGGCGATCGTTGTCGGCCCAAAGACGCCCACCCTCTATTACACCAAGCCAACCAACGATCCGCTCTTCTCCACGCTTTGGGGCACGAACCTGGACACCGGAGAAACCCGGAAGCTCGCCGACCTCCCGCGCCGCGCCAGCGTGGTCACCATCAACGCGGACGAGACCCTGGGGGCCGGAACCTTCATCGAGGGCGACGCCAGCGCCAGCGGTGCATATGACGGCAGCAAGGCCTCCGGCCGGATGTCACCCACCAACCTGGGCGAGCCGGCCAACAAGGGCGAAATGATGGCGCGGCGCCTCGCGGCCCGGCTCCCGATGACGATGTTCACCATCGACCTGCGCACGGGCGCGGTGAAGGACCTGCTCGAGCACAGCACCGACTGGTTGAACCACCTGCAGTTTTCGCCGACGGACCCGACGCTGCTCCTGTATTGCCACGAGGGGCTGTGGTGGCTGGTCGACCGGATCTGGACCATCCACACCGACGGCACACACAACCAACTGGTCCACCCGCGCACGATGGAAATGGAGATCGCCGGCCACGAGTGGTGGGGCGCCGACGGGAAGACCGTCTTCTACCAGTTGCACTTTCGCGCCACGAACCTCTCCTTCATCGCCGGCTACGACGTCGCGACGGGGCAGCGGATCTGGTATTACTACACGCCGGAGCAGTCCTCCATTCACGACAACTCGTCTCCCGACGGCACGCTCTTTTGCGGTGACGGCGATCACCACTCGCCGTGGATTTTCCTCTTCCATCCGGTGCTGGTTCCCGACCGGGGCACCCTGGGCACGAATCTGATCAAGGGCGGCCATCTCGAGGCGGAGAAGCTGGTCAATATGGCGAAGCACAACTACCAGCTTGAGCCGAACCCCAGCTTCACGCCCGATCAAAAGTTCATCGTCTTCCGGTCGAACATGCTCGGCCCGGATTTCGCCTTTGCGGTCGAGGTCGCCAAGGCGAAGTCGCCGTGACGCCCGCCCGGGCCCGCGCGGACAAAGAACCGTTGCCTCCGGCCGCCGATCCGGCCGAGGCTTGGTCCGATGAAACCCCGGCTGTGGTGAAAGGTCTGACCGGTACTTCCGTCGAGTGAAGATCATACGCGAACTTCTCAGGTACCTGACCGTGGTAGCCGTGCTGGCGGGCGTGCTGGCCGCGGCGGTGTTCTCTCCCACGGTGCAAACCTGGGTGGCGCAGTGGGCGATGGCCCGGCGGCATGACTTCCGGGGAACGCTGGGGTCGCTGGCGGCAGGCTTTGGCAAAGTCGAGGTCACCGATCTGCGGCTGAACGTCAATGGCGCGGTGCTCACCGCGCCCGACGTCGTGGGCGGACTCTCGCTGACCT
>CAZAFS010000523.1:0-2521 GCA_964484165.1 uncultured Opitutaceae bacterium
GCGCGCAGCTGGCTCGAACAGCGGCTCGTTGAACAAGGGTTGTCCATCGAGCAGCTCGTCCAGCTGGAGAGTCAAAACCAGGCGGCCGATCAGGTTTCCGTCAGCCACAGCATTGCCAGTCTTCGTTTCCTGAGCGCCACGGACTGGAAGGAATTCGTGGAGACCCTGAGCCTGGTCGAGCAGACATTGCGCGCCGACCCGGCCGACGTTTACCGCGCGATGGATTTTTCCACCCGTGATCGCTACCGCCATGCGGTCGAGTCCCTGGCCCGGCATAGCCGGCTCTCGGAGGCGGACATCGCGCTGCGCGCCATCCAACTGGCCGCGGACAGCTCCCGCCAAAAGGGGCGCCACGACCGGACCGCCCATGTGGGCTTCTATCTGATCGACAACGGCCAGGCTGTGCTGGGGCGCGTGGCGCAGGTGCGGTGGCCCTGGCGCACGCTGATCGATCGAGGCATCCACCGCTTTCCGCTGGCGTTTTATGCGGGCGGCATTGGGGCGCTCACGTTGCTCGCCACGTTCGGGTTTGTCCGGCAGGCCCAGGCCCTCGAAGTGCCGGGCTGGGAGCTCCTGTTCTTCACCCTGGTCTTCCTCCTTTGCGCCAGCCAGCTCGCCGTGGCGTTGATGAACTGGCTGTCCGCGCTGCTGGTGAAACCCCGCCCCCTGCCGCGCCTGGATTACTCCGCCGGCATCACCGCGGATTGCCGCACGATGGTGGTCGTGCCCACGATGCTTACCAGCCGGGACGGCATTGATCGCCTCATCGAGACCCTGGAAATTCACCACCTCGCGAACCGGGATCCGCACCTGCACTTCGCCCTGCTGACGGATTTCCGCGACGCCCCGGAGGAGGTGCTGCCGGAAGACCAAGGGTTGTTGCAGCGGGCGCGGGCCGGCGTCGAGATGCTGAACCGCAAATATCCGTCCGACGGCCAGGACCTTTTTTTCCTGCTGCACCGCCCGCGCCGCTGGAACGCCGGCGAAGGCCGGTGGATGGGGCACGAACGCAAACGGGGCAAGCTCGCGGACTTCAACGCCCTCCTCCGCGGCGGCTCGCGCGAAAGCTTTTCCGAGATCGTGGGGCCAACGGCCATCCTGCCGGCCATCAAGTATGTCATCACGCTCGACACCGATACCCAGCTGCCCCGCGATGCCGCCCGCCAGCTCGTGGGCACGATGGCCCATCCGTTGAACCGCCCGGAGTTCGATGCCATGCGCGGGATTGTCGCCGAAGGCTACGGCATTCTGCAACCCCGCGTCGGCGTGAGTCTGCCGAGCGCCCGGCGCTCCTGGTTCGTCCGGCTTTTTGCCGGCGATGCGGGCATCGATCCTTACACGCGAGAGGTGTCCGACGTGTACCAGGACGTCTTCCGGGAAGGCTCGTTCATCGGCAAGGGCATTTACGACGTGGACGCCTTCCAGCGGGCGCTGGACGGACGCTTCCCGGAAAACACCGTGCTCAGCCACGACCTGTTGGAAGCGTGTCACGCCCGCTCCGCCCTCGTGAGCGACGTGGAACTCTACGAGGAATATCCGTCCCGCTACAACGTGGACGTTGACCGGCGGCACCGCTGGATTCGCGGCGATTGGCAGATCTCGCAATGGCTCCTGCCGCGGGTGCCCGGTTCCGACGCCCGGCGCATCGCCAATCCGCTCTCCGTGCTGTCGCAGTGGAAGATTTTCGACAACCTGAGGCGCAGCCTCGTCCCCGTTGCCCTGATGCTCCTGCTGCTGGGCAACTGGCTGCTCTTCCCCGAACGCGGCGGCCTGGGCACCCTGCTGGTCCTGGCGATCATCACCTTCCCGGGACTATTGGCGGCGCTGGTCAGCCTGTTGCGCAAACCGGCGGATCTGCCGTGGGCGATGCACCTGCGGGGAGTGGCCGGATCGGGCGGCCGGCAGCTCGGCCAGATCTTCCTCACCCTGGCCTTTCTCCCCTATGACGCCTTCATCAGCCTGGACGCCATCGGCCGGACGCTGCTGCGCCTGCTGGTGACGCACAAACGCCTCCTCGAGTGGCAAACGTCGGGTGATTCCGAAGGGACCGCGCACGCCGGTCTCACCAGCTTCTATGCCACGATGTGGATCGTCCCGGCGGTCGCGCTGGCGACCGGCCTTTTCCTGGCCGCCCGGCACCCGGTCGAGCTGTCCCTGGCGCTGCCGCTCCTCGGCTTCTGGCTGGCGGCCCCGTGGATCGCCTGGTGGATCAGCCAGCCCATCGAGTCCCTGGCGCCGGATCTGACCGCCGGGCAACTGGCGTTTCTCCGGCACACCGCCCGCAAGACCTGGCATTATTTCGAAACCTTTGTCACCGCCCAGGAGAACTGGCTGCCGCCGGACAATTTCCAGGAAATCCCCGCCCCGACGATCGCCTCGCGCACCTCCCCCACGAACATGGGGCTGGCGCTGCTCGCCAATCTGGCCGCCCGGGATTTCGGGTATCTTTCGGTGGGCGGCTTGATCCGCCGCACGCAGGACACCCTCGCCACCATGCAGCGACTCAAGCGGTATCGCGGGC
>CAZAFS010000524.1:0-2519 GCA_964484165.1 uncultured Opitutaceae bacterium
CTCGCCCTGGTGAAGGAGTTCTTCCGCGCGTTTTCCAACGCCGTCGGAGCCAACGTGCATGTCAAGCTGGTCTACGGCGAGGAGCCGCACCATGTCGTCGAGGCCGTCTTCAAGTGCTTCGCCCGCGCGCTGGACGCGGCCACGCAGATCGAGCCGCGCGCGGCGGACCAGCTGCCGAGCACCAAGGGGCGGCTCTGAACTGGTTTGGGTTTTGCGTTTCGAGTCTTGGGTCGCATGGTTGCACGCCCCCAACTCAAAACCCAAAACCCGGAACCCCCAACCATGACCTTGGCGCAGCCCAGGATCGCGGTGATCGACTACGGCATGGGCAACCTCCGCAGCGTCTCCCGGGCGGTGCAGACCGCCGGCGCGGAGGCGCGCATCATCACCACGCCGGCCGAGCTGGCGTGGGCCGACGGGGTCGTGTTTCCGGGGCAGGGGGCGATCGTCGACACCATGGTGTTTCTGCGGCGGAGCGGCTTTGACGCCGCCCTCCGCGACTGGCTGGCCGCGGACCGGCCCTACCTCGGCATCTGCCTCGGGCTGCAGGCGCTCTTCGAGGTTTCGGAGGAGGGCGGGGGCACGCCCTGCCTGAACATCTTTCCGGGCCGGATCGTGCGGTTCCGCCTGCCGCCCGAATTCAAGGTGCCGCACATGGGCTGGAACACCGTGCACTGCCGGCAGCCCGGGTCGCCGCTCTGGGCCGGTTTGCGGGCCGACGGCGAGGCCTTCTATTTCGTGCACAGCTATCACGTCGTGCCGGCGGAGCGCGCCCTGGTGCTGGCGGAATGCGACTACGGGGGGCCCTTTGTCTGCGGCGTCGCGCGCGGCAACTGCTTCGCCACCCAGTTTCACCCCGAGAAGAGCCAGGCCCAGGGCCTGCGGATCTACCGGAACTTTGCGGAGCTGGTGGCGGCGCGGCGGACGGACCGGGCCGGCTGAACCGGCCGGCCCACCCGGCCCCGCGTCCGCGGACTTTTTGCGGATTGCCGGCGGGCTAGGTTTGCATCAGGAAACGACCCAACGCTTATTACTCCCATGCCTTCCCACGTCACCCTCAAGCTCGACCACAAGGAACTGTCCCTTCCGACCATCGTCGGTACGGAGGGCGAAAAGGCCTTCGACATTCGCAGCCTGCGCAACGATTCCGGCTATATCGCCTACGACGAGGGCTTCGGCAACACCGGCTCCTGCGAGAGTGCGGTCACGTTCGTCGACGGCGAGGCGGGCATCCTGCGCTACCGCGGCTATCCGATCGAGCAGCTGGCCGAACACTCCTCCTTCATCGAAACGGCCTACCTGATCATGAACGGGGAGCTGCCGACGCCGGCGCAGCGCAAACGGTTCTCCCAGTTGCTGACCGAGAACGCGCCGATCCACTCGACCACCGAGCATCTCTACGAGGGGTTCCCGTGGGACGCCCCGCCCATGGCCATCCTCTCCGCCATGCTCAACTCGCTCGGCTGCTACTACCCGCATCTGGCCACCAACGACCACCAGCGCGACCTGGAGAATTTCGAGGAAACCGCGGCCATCATCATCTCCAAGGTCCGCACGATCGCGGCGTATTCCTACCGCGCCAGCCGCGGCCTGCCCTACAACTACCCGCGCCGCGACCTGCCCTACTGCGAGAACTTCCTCCACATGATGTTCTCCACGCCCTTCGAGCCCTACATCGCGCTGCCGGAGGTCGCCCAGGCCCTCAATCTGTTCCTGCTGCTCCACGCGGACCACGAGCAGAACTGCAGCACGTCGACCGTGCGCACGGTCGCGTCCAGCGGCGCCAACCTGTTTGCCTCGACCGCGGCCGGCGTCTGCGCGCTCTGGGGACCGCTGCATGGCGGGGCCAACATGGCCGTGATCGAGATGCTCAAGAGCATCCATGCGGAGGGGGATGACGGCACCAAATTCGTCGCGGCGGCCAAATCCGGCAAGGCCGACAAGCGGCTGATGGGCTTCGGGCACCGCGTCTACAAGCACTACGACCCCCGGGCCAAGATCATCAAGGAAAGCTTCTACAACACCCTCGCCAGCCTCGGCATCAAGGACGACCCGCTGCTCAACATCGCCATGCGGCTCGAGGCGGCGGCGCTCAAGGACGACTACTTCCTCTCGCGCAAACTGTACCCGAACGTCGACTTCTACTCGGGCCTCATCATGCGGGCGATCGGCATCCCGGAGAACATGTTCACCGTCATGTTTGCCATCGGCCGCATGCCTGGTTGGATCGCCAACTGGAAGGAAGTCGCCTCCAACCCGAAGGGCCGCATCTACCGGCCGCGCCAGATCTACGTCGGGCCGAACAAGCGCGACTACGTGCCGCCGCACCAGCGGGGCGCGTAGGCGGCTCCCGGCTCAGCGGGGATCGGATTCCGGGCGCACGTCGCCCGCCGGGGCCGGCGTTTTTTCCGGCGGGGCGCGGAAGATGTCGTCCAGCGCCAGGCCGGTCAGCGTCCGGATCCCGCCCAGCAGGCGCCAGAGCACGAACAGCATCATCGCCATGCTCGGCAGCACGATCA
>CAZAFS010000525.1:0-2512 GCA_964484165.1 uncultured Opitutaceae bacterium
TCCGCCATGTTTTCCTCGGTGAGGCGGCCGACGCCGCGCAGGTTGCGCAGCGCCTGGCCGAGGCGTTCCGTGAGCGACTCAAACATGCGAGCGTGGAGTAGGAACCAGCGCGGCGCGCAGATCAACACGGATGATGGCAGGCGGCCAGGCGGCTCATTTTCCGTCCGGCCGCGAAGCCCCGGTCCAAGGGGGTTTGTAACGTATTACGTTACAAGTCCGGCGAGCCGGCCTGGGCCAAGGGACGGGCCGGGAACTCATTGTGGCGGCGTGGTGCGCCGACTGGCAATCGGCCGGCGCGGCTCAGGTGGCCCAGACCGTGACCAGCAGCAGGATGAAGCGATAGACGTACAGGATGTACAGTGTCGCCACGGTCAGCACGCCCGCCGACAGCCAGCGGCGCACCGGCCCGGCGCCGTAAACGACGGCGACGGATTGGGCCAGGTAAATGAGGCAAATCAGCCCTATCGTCGAGGAGGCCACCCAATCAAAGCCATTGACGCTCAGCGGGAGATGGACGTGGCGCACGACGGCAACCGTCAGGGCGAAGGCGGGAAACATCACGGTCAGTGCCACCATCAGAAAGGCGTAGAAGTGAGCGGCAAGAACCAGATGCGCCGCAGCCACCATCCGGCGGTCGACAAAGAGCAGGCCGGCGGCCACCGCGAACAGCGGCAGCATGAGAATGATCAGCGATTTGGCGTAGAGGGCCTCGGCATGCTCGAAAATGGGCGCGTATTGGACGTCCGTCATGCCGGTGCCGGCGAGGTGATGCGCCACGAGGCGCTGCGCAAAACCGCTGTATACTTGATGCTGGAGTTCTTGGTCGAGGGGGACGGTCAGCACCTGCAGGCGGGACAGCACCTGGACCAGGAAGAAAATGATGTTGGCGACCAGGAAAATGTGGAAGGGTGAGACGTACGGCCGGCGCCGGCCGGTGAGAAAAGCCACGGTGAGCCGGCCGGGCTCGGCCACCAAGACCCGGGCGGTGCGGAAGAGCCGGCTGTCAAAATGGATGAGCGACTCCAGCAACTGCTCCAGCAGGTGCCCGAGCGTGAGATCGTGCGCCCCGCGGCGCCGCTCGCCGCACTGAGGGCAGAAGGGCGAGGCGGCCGACGCGCCGCAACTCGGACAGGTCCAGGTTTCGGGCGGCGGAGACGGGTGGTCTGGGGAGCTCATCGATGCAGAAAAATGTAGGGCTGCCGCTTGTCGGCAGGCCCCGCCGCAGCGGCGCGGGAAGGCCGTTTTTCGAGCGTAGCGGCCCGGCGGCGAGCGCCGGCCCTACAGGCACCATTCGGGGCGACTCGCTTCATGGGCAGATGGGGGTCAATTGCATCGTCGCGGCCTACGCATCCGGGCAGAAGCCATAGAGGCGGTCGTCGCGGCCCTTGCCGGGCCAGTTGACCTGGTCGGTGTCGAGGCGCTGCATCAGCGCAAAGACGAGGTCGTTGAACGCGGCCTCGAAGCCGAAGATCGAGTACAGCGGCGGTGCGTTCACCTGCACGACATACGCCGGCAGGCCGGCGTCGCGCAGCATGTGCAGGCTGCGCTCCACGAGCTCGGCTTCCAGTCGCGAATCGCCCTGGAGGATCACGACCGGCCGCGGATGCGCCGACATCTGCTGGAAGGGGCCGTGGGCGAACTGGAGAAAGTCCGAGATCTGGGGGCAGGGCCAGAAAAGGCCCTCCATGAATTTGCAGGCGAGGTTCTGCGCGAATTCGGAGATGGGCGCGGCGCAGACGAGGTTGAAACCGCGGGCGAAGATCTCCGGCCGGCCCAGCATCACCTCCAGCAGGTCGATGGACGGCTGGGTGCCGAGGAGGGGCAGAATGGCCGGCGCCGCGGGTCCGGGGAAGCGGCAGCCGGCGAGCCGGGCGGTGAACTGCAGGCCGGCGAGGTACCCGGCCATGGGCCCCACGAAGCGGATCAGCGTCGTATACTCCTCGGCCAGCGGAAACACGACCAGCTCGCCGCCCGCCTCCAGCAGTTGCCGGAGGAGCGCGGCGCGATCCGGCTTGCCCGCGGCGACGGCGCCCTCGGGCGTGGTCGCCGTGAAGAGAACGGCGTGGGCGAAGTCGCGGTGTCGGCGGAGGGCGATCTGGGCGTTGGGCGACACGCCCTGGCTGAAGACGACGAGCGTCTTGCCCGCGAACGCCTCGCGATTCGACGCGTTGAAGCCCGAGAGCGGCAGGTAGGCGGCGGCGCGGTCGGTGTGCAGGTTGAGCACCGCCGCCAGGTAGCGGGCGTGCGCCTCCGAACTGCCGGTGCCCGTAACCACGAACCGGCGGGACGCCAGCGTGGCGGGCTGCAGCGCCGGGGGCGGACGCTCCAGCATCTGGCGCAGCACGGACGGGATTTGCGCCAGTCGGCGGGCCAGGAGCTGATGGCCGTGCTTGTCAGTCGGGGCCGAGGTCATGAGGGCGGGTCTTTGAACTTTCGTCTTTGCCATCTGTCATCCTGAGCGCAGCGACCTGTCCTGCGAAACCATGGCGAAGCAGGAAGGATCCAGTGAGAT
>CAZAFS010000526.1:0-2507 GCA_964484165.1 uncultured Opitutaceae bacterium
GTCCGCCAGCTCCGGATCCGTCCGCATCTCCTGCAACAGCCGGCGGCCGTCTTTGCCGGGCATGTCGATGTCGCACAGGATGAGATCGGGCAGATGCTCGCGGGCGAGCTTCCATCCCAGGGCGGCGTCGGGGGCGCAGAGCGTGCGGTACCCGTGAGTTTCGAGACCCAAGTTGAGGGTCGCGGTCAGATGCACGTCATCGTCGATAATGAGGATGGTCTTGAGGCCAGCTCCCGGGCTGGCAGGAAAGGGTGGGGACGACATGGCGGACGTGGCGGCGGCGTTGGCGGGTTACTCGACTGCCTGCTACTGTAGTGGCCGGCGGGTCGAAAAGTTCAAGTGTGGATCCGCTGATAGGGAAAACGCCGGTGAGTTCGTAGGGTACAACCCTGGCGGCCGGCCCGAAATCGTTCACGGCAGGGCGTAGGTCAGGCTGATGATCACCGTCCGGCCGGGGCCGGGGACGCGCGCGCCGGGCTGCAGGGTCCCGCTGGCCGGGGTGGCTCCCGCCGGCGGCGAAAGGTAGTCGAAGTATCGCCGGTCGAGCAGGTTCTCCACTGACAGCGCCACGCGCAGGCCGTGCCAGCTCAGGCCGGCGCGCAGGCGGCCGAGGATGAACGCGGCGGTGTCGGCGAACACCGGCATGTCATCCGGCGCGGGATTGTGCTGCGCGGCCATCGCGTGCGCTCCGACCTCGATCCAGGGCTTGAGGGCGTCGCCGGCCCAGCGGTGTCCCGCCGCGAGCGCGAGCGACGCCGGCGGAATCTCCGGCAGGCGCCGGCCCGCGCTGCGATCGGTGCCCGCGACGCCCGACGCCGTCAGCCGCCACCACGTGCTCACGGTGGGCTGCCACAGCGCCTCGAGTTCACCGCCCCCGAAGACGGCCTCGGTCGGGCGATAGCCGTACACGACCGCACCGGGCGGCGGCGGCGGGGGCGCGGCGGTGAGTCCGACGCGCGTGCGGTGCAGGTAGTTGGGCAGGTAGCTGCCGAAGGCGTCGAGGCTGACCGTGAGCTGCCGCCGCTGCCAGTGCAGACCCCAGTCCAGCTCGTACTTCTCCTCGGCGTCTGCCGCCGGATTGCCGATCTCGTAACCGCCGCCCAGCGCGTCGGAGAACGCCCGGTAGCGCTCGCTCGCGCCCGGCGGCTGCCGGGTGAACCCGGCGCCGAGCGTGGTGGTGAGATCGGGGGCGAGCCGGCCGGTGAGCAGCGCGTTGGCCGCGCCGGCGATTTCCTTTCGGTCGGTGCGGGCGGCGCCCGGTCCGTTGTAGGCGACGTAGAGGTCGCGGATGACGCGATTGAAAGCCAGTCCGTCGGCGGCGCCGGCCGCGCTGTCCGCGGCATCGAGCCGGGCGCCGAGCCGGAGTTTCCAGGCGGGCGCCAGCGGTCGCGTCAGCTCCGCGAACGCCCCGAAATCGTCCTGCCGGAGGTCGGGCCACAGGAGGTCGACCGCGCCCGGACGTTTGCGTTCGAGGCGCCGATCCTCCCCGGTGGCGTCCACGCCGGCGGTGAATTCGCCGCCGGCGTCGGTCTGGTGCCGCAGGGCGACCCCGGCTGCGAGGCTGCGCGTGCGGCCGTCGGCGGTCACGAGCGCCGGCGCGGGCCGCCCGGCGTTGTCGAGATGCGGTCGGATGACGCCGACGCCGAGGCGGGCGATGAGCCGGGTGCGGGCCGCGACCGCCCAGTCGCCGGCCGCGGTGATCGCGACCGTGTCGGTGTCGCGCGTGTCGAGCGGCAGCGCGGAATTCACCGCGAGCTGCTGCCGGGAAAAGAGCGCCCCGAACTGCAGCCCGTGCTGCGGGTCCGCCTGCCAGTCGAGGTGAAAGGCCGCCCCCAGGTTGCGATCGGCGGCCGGCACGATGGTGCCGTCGCCTGCGGTGTAATCGCCGAGGCGGTGCATGGCCGCCGCGACGCGTGCCCGCCACGCGCCTTGGGCGGCGGTCCCGGCGGCCAGCGCCTCGCCGCCGCCGCGGTCGGGTTCCCAAGCGACGCCCAGATAGGTCGAATTGGACGTATAGGGCGTATCGGGTCCCGACCGCAGCTCGAGGTAACCCGCGGTGGCGGGAGGTCCGAGCGTGACCGAGGGAAGCGACTTGTTCACGACGAAGCCGGCCGGCAGGCCGGCGGCGATCAACGTGAGGGCTGAGTCGGTGCGGGTGGGCGAGGCGTTGGGCAGCGGCAGGCCGTCGAACAGCGTGACGACACGGTCGGAACCGAGGCCGCGCAGGAGCGGTTCGGCGGCGGCGGCACCCATGCGGTGCACGGTCAGGCCGGGCATCGTCGGCGCGTTCGTGGCGAGGCTGGGCGGCAGGCCCCACTCAAGGCGGTTCGAGGCGGCATCCAGCCAGTCGGGCACGGAGTCGCCCTGCACGGTCACCGGCTCGAGGCGGACCGCTTCGTCGGCGACGGGCAGGGACGACTGCCCGCGAGCGGCGGCGGCGAGCAGGCCGAAGGCCAGGGTGGCGCGCAGCTTCATTGCACCGTCGCCAGGCCCGCGGCCCCTGCCAC
>CAZAFS010000527.1:0-2504 GCA_964484165.1 uncultured Opitutaceae bacterium
GCCGCAGATGACCGCCAGCTCGCTCGTGCCCGGCACGTAGCCGATCAACAGGTAGCGCGAAGTGTCCACGCGCCCCGCCACGTAGGCCATGATGCCGTAGACCAGCGCGACAGTGATGGTGCAGCCGATGGCCAGGCCGTCGAGCCCGTCGGTGAGGTTGATCGCGTTGCTGAAGCCGACCAGCCACAGGAACATCAGGACAAACAGCAGGGTCACCGGCACGCCGGCCAGCAGCGGGTGCTTGATGAACGGGACCCACAGTTCCCGGATCTTTTGCGCGCTCAGCGGGTGCCACACGAGCACGGCGAGCGCGACCAGCGTGATCAGCGTCTGCCACAGGATCTTCTCCCCCGAGGAAATGCCGTCGCGGCTCTTGCGCACCACCTTCAGGTAGTCGTCGCGGAACCCGACGCCAGTGAGCGCCGCGAACACAAACATGCTCACCACCACCCAGATGTTGGGCTGGGCCCACAGGAACGTGCTGCCGAAGACCGCGAAGAAAATGAGCAGGCCGCCCATCGTCGGCGTGTTCTTCTTGTCGAAGCGCTGGGCGAGGTCGCCGGTGCGGTCGTCGTCGTAGTGCTGGCCGAACTTGAGCGTCCGGAGCTGCGCGATGAGCCACGGGCCGATCAGAAACCCGATCATGGCCGCCGTGCCCGTGGCCATGAGGGAGCGCAGGGTGATGAACCGCAGCAGGCGCAACGGGCCGAACGCCTCCTCGAACTGGGAGAGATAGCTCAGCATGGGACGGGCTCCGGCGGCGCCCCGGCGGCCAGCGCCTTCTCCAACTGGTAACGGCGGCTCCCCTTCAGGAACACCGCGCCGCGAAAACCGGCGAGAAAATCCGCCACGGGCTCGAGCCGGGTCATCACTTCGATCTGGTCCGGCGCCGCGCCGCGCGCGAGCAGGCCTTCGCGCAGCGCCGCGGCGTGGTCGCCGATCACGAACACGCGGTCGACCGGCCGGAGTTCCAGCGTGCGGCCGAGCCGGCGGTGGTAGTCCGCGGCGTTCGGACCGAGTTCCTCCATGCAACCCAGCACGTAGGCGCGCGGCAGGCCGGCCGGCGCCAGCGCCGAAAAATTGTCCAGCGCGTCGGCCATCGAGACGGGATTGGCGTTGTAGCAGTCGAGGTAAAGCATCCGGCCGCCCTCCCGCCGCACCTCGCCGCGCCATTGCGCGGGCAGCCAGGTGGCGAGCCGGCGCTGGATCACCTCCGGCGGCACGCCGAGCCAGAGTGCGGCGCAGATGGCCAGCACGGCGTTCTGGGCCATGCCGGCCGACACCCGGCGCATGGTGAACACGAGCGGCGGCGGCGGACCGTAGGCGATCGCCAGCGCGGTCGTGTCCTCCCGCTGGGTGACGGCGAAAAAGACCTTGTCTTTCGGCGGCTCGGCCGGGCGCAACACCTCGGCCGGCTCCACCGTCATCTTGCGCACCGAGAGATCATGGAACGCCGTGAATTGGGCGCATTGACGGGGGAAAATGGCGACGCCGGCCGGGTGGACCGCGGCGGGCAGCGCCGCCTTTTCCCGCGCCACCCCCTCCAGGTCGCCCAGTTCCAGCAGGTGCGCCGGTCCCACGTAAGTGACGATCGCCAGATCCGGTTCGATCATGGTCGCCAGGGGCTGCATCTCGCCGGGCGTGCTCACGCCGGCCTCGATGACCGCGAAGCGATGGGCCGCCGGATCGAGCCGCGTGAGCGTGAGCGGCACGCCGATGTGATTGTTGAGGTTGCGCTCGGTCGCCAGCACCGCCGGGGCGCCGCCCAACAGAATCGCGGCGAGGTCCTTCGTCGAAGTCTTGCCCACGCTGCCGGTAATGCCGATGACGGGCCCGGGAAAGGCGCGGCGGTGCGCGCGGGCCACGGCCTGGAGCGCCGCCAGCGGATCCGCCACCACGAGTTGGGGCAGCGCCACCGTGGGATCGGCGCGGCTGACCAGCGCGCCCCCGGCGCCCGCCGCCTGGGCGGCGGCCAGAAACTCATGGCCGTCGCGCCGGTCCGTCTTCAGCGCCACGAAGACCTGGCCGGGCTGCAGAGTCCGGGTGTCGTGCGTGAAGCCGGTGAGGGCCGCCGGCGGCGGCGCGGTCCAGCGTCCGCGGGTCCAGGAGGCGAGTTGGTTGGGGGAAAACACCGGCATGGCTTTCGTGGCGTCTCACGCCTCCTTGATTCGTTTCACCCCGATGAGTTCCCGCACGACCTGGCGGTCGTCAAACGGAATGACCGTGTCGGCGAACTCCTGGTAGGATTCGTGGCCCTTGCCCGCGATGAGCAGGCAGTCGCCCGGCCGGGCGGCGTCGAGGGCGAGGCTGATGGCCCGGCGCCGGTCGTCGATGAACGTGATCTTTTCCGGCGCGATGATCCCGGCCCGCATGTCCGTGAAGATTTGCGCGAGCGGTTCGCTGCGCGGGTTGTCGGCGGTGGCCCAGGCGAAATCGGCGAGTTGCTGCACGGCGCGGGTCATGAGCGGCCGCTTGGTGCGGTCGCGGTTGCCGCCGCAGCCGAA
>CAZAFS010000528.1:0-2503 GCA_964484165.1 uncultured Opitutaceae bacterium
GGCAGCACGCTGACCCTGCCGGGGGTCCTGTCGGGCGACGCCAGCGATTACACCGTCACGGCCACGAACGATCTAGGCAGCGCCACCAGCAATAAGGCGGCATTGACCGTGACCTCTGCCAGCTCCGGAACCGCCGCGGCCGGCGGCGGCGGCGCGATGGAGCTGTGGTTTGTGCTCGTGCTGCTCGGCCTGACGATCGGGCGGCGGCTGGGCTCGGATCGCCGCCCCTGCCGTCCCGACAGAGGGCCTTGAGCCCGCCGGCGGCCCGGCGGATCCGCCTCCTCGGTACCGCGGAGCCGACGCGCCAAAAAACGCCAAGCGCCATGCCGATGCCGTCCCCTTTTCCCAATTTCTTTCGGAGTCTTTCCCGATCTTGGAAAGGCGAACGACGCGCTTTAATCTTGCAGCGCTTGGAGCAAGCCGACGCGGAGACGGTCCGTCTGAAACAAGCCCTCGCTTCCGGTCAACGACAGGCTGAAGAAGCCCAAGTCCACGCGAAACGATTGGAGGAAGAGCTCCGATTGGTCCGGACCGAACTAGCGAGTCGGCCGGAGGCATTGCCGCCTGACCACCTCCAGGTCCGTCAGGTTGCGGCCGTTTGGGGCCCCGCATTTTTCACGGAAGGACGGGTGATCTTCGACCAGGTCGCCGAGGCCTTTCGCACCGCGGGCCTGCCACTCAATCGAGCCGCCGCCGTCCTGGATTTTGGCTGTGGTTGTGGCCGCGTGCTCTGGAGCTTTCAGCACAACGCCCATGACGGCGAGATCTGGGGCTGCGATGTCGACGCAGAAGCCATTGCCTGGAATCGCGCCCATCTGGGCAACATCGCGCAGTTTTGCTGCAACCAGCCGCTTCCGCCGACGCGATTTCCCGACGGCTTTTTCGATGCCATCTATGCCATATCCGTTTTCACTCATCTGCCGGAGGAAATCCAATTCGCCTGGCTGGCGGAGCTGCGCCGCCTGCTGCGGCCCGGGGGCATCTTCCTGGCCTCGCTGCATGGGAGTCACTACTGGACCGCCGATCCCGGCGTGAAAGCCGAGGTGGAGTCCCGCGGCTTTGCCTATCGCACCGGCATTCCCACCCCCGGGCTGCCCGACTACTACATGGTGGCGTTTCATTCCGAAGCATATCTGCGCAGCAGATGGTCTCGATTCTTCGATTTCGTCGCCATCCGAGAGAAGTACATTCATAGTCTGCACGACGCGGTGATCATGCGCCGCCGTGACGACTGACGGGGTGAGGCGCCGCGCCCGGTACAAGCCGCGGGTCCTGTTTAGGGCGACGGCAGCAGACGCGCAGGCTTGCGGTTCGGCCGGCCACCGGCAGATTCTGGCCGCATGCCGACCACGACCTCCCGGCGGGATTTCCTCCGCCTCGCCGCCCTCGGCTCCCTGGCCGTCGCCGGCGACTGTCTCGTACCGGCCCGCGCGCTGGCGGAATCCCGGCCGCTACCGGCCGGCGCCCGCAAGCTCGGGGTCGCCCTGCTCGGGCTCGGTTCCTATGCCACCAACCAGCTCGCGCCCGCCCTCCTGCAGACCGCGCGCTGCCGCCTGGCCGGCGTCATCACCGGCACCCCGGCCAAGGCCGTGAAATGGGCGCGAAAGTACGATTTGCCGAAGAAGAACCTCTATCACTACGACCACCTCGAGCAGATTGCCGACAACCCGGACATCGACATCGTCTACGTCGTGACTCCGCCCGCGCTGCACCCGGAGTTCGCCATCCGGGCGGCCAAGGCGGGCAAGCACGTCATCTCGGAGAAACCGATGGCCTGCACGGTGGCGGATTGCGACGCCATGATCGTGGCGTGCCGCGACGCCGGGGTGAAGCTTTCGATCGGCTATCGCCTGAATTTCGATCCCTACCATCAGGAGCTGCTGCGGCTTGCCCGCGATCCGGCGTTCGGCCCGTTCACCAAGATGGATGGCGACTTCAGCTTCGTCATGTGGGGGCCGCAGTGGCGCGCGGAAAAGCGCCTGGCGGGCGGCGGGCCGATGATGGACATCGGCATCTACGTGGTGCACGCCGCCTGCATGGCCGCCGGGGACGTCGCGCCGCTCGCGGTGACGGCGCACGAGGAGCCGAAGACGCGGCCCGATTTCTTCCAGGACGTGGAGGAGACGATGCGCTGGACCATGGAATTCCCGGGCGGCGCGATCTGCCAGGGCGCTTCGAGCTATGTGCAAAACGCCAACCGGTTCCACGCCGAGGGGCCGCACGGCTGGATCGACTTTCCGGAAAACGCGTTCGCCTACCGCGATCTCCGCTGCACCACCAGCCGCGGACGGCTCCGCTTCGAGCCACCGGTGAACCAGCAGGCCCGGCAGATGGACGACTTCGCGGAGTGCATCCTCACCGGTCGGGCGACCCCGGTC
Source organism: uncultured Opitutaceae bacterium (assembly GCA_964484165.1). Classification (GTDB taxonomy): domain Bacteria; phylum Verrucomicrobiota; class Verrucomicrobiia; order Opitutales; family Opitutaceae; genus Fen-1467. The sequence goes on from CAZAFS010000528.1 coordinate 2,379, forward strand.
CCCGGCGAACTGGGCCGGCAGGACATTCGCATCGTATCCGCCATCTACGAGGCCGCCGCCAGCGGCAAGCGCGTGCTGGTGTGAGGCGGTTTCGGCGGGTGCTGGACCGAAGGGTAGGGGCGCAG
>CAZAFS010000529.1:0-2498 GCA_964484165.1 uncultured Opitutaceae bacterium
TGAATTCGCGGCGGGGCGTGCCAAAGTACCGGTACGCGACGTCGATGGTGATGCCTTGTTCGCGCTCGGCGCGCAGTCCGTCGGTGAGGTTGGCGAGGTTGATCCGGCCGCCGCCGGTCAGGTCGGCCGATCGTTCCAGTGCCTCGAGCTGATCCTCCATGAGCGATTTCGTGTCGAACAGGAGACGGCCGATGAGCGTGGACTTGCCGTCATCGACGCTGCCGCAGGTGCTGAAGCGCAGGATGTCGATCGGATGGGAGGGCGAGAAACTCATGGTGACTCGGGTGGGAGGCGGAGCGGAAGCCGGGCGGACGGCGGACGATTCAGAAATAGCCGGCCCGCTTGCGGTCCTCCATGGCCGCCTCGGAGATCCTGTCATCGGCGCGGGCCCCGCGTTCGGTCACGCGGGCCGTCGCGATCTCGGCAATGATCTCGTCCACGCTCCCGGCCTGGGATTCGATGCAGCCGGTGCTGATGATGTCGCCGATGGTGCGCACCCGGACCCTCATTTCGCGCACCTCCTCGTGCGGTGTGGGCGGCACCAGGTCATTCACCGGCAGCCATTGGTTCCGCCGGCGCACGCACCGGCGCGAATGACTGAAATAGATGGGCGGGACCTCCAGCCGCTCGCGCTGGATGTATTCCCACACGTCCCGTTCCGTCCAGTTGCTGAGCGGGAACACCCGCATGTTCTCGCCCGGGTTCAGCCGCGCGTTGTAGAGATTCCAGATCTCCGGGCGCTGGTTTTTCGGATCCCATTGGCCAAAGCTGTCGCGAAAACTGAAGAATCGCTCCTTGGCGCGGGCCTTTTCCTCATCGCGCCGCGCGCCCCCGACGCAGCAGTCAAACCCGAACTCCTCGATCGCGGCCAGCAGTGTCGGAATCTGCAGCCGGTTGCGGCTGATCTCCCCCGGCGCGGGCACGGCCACGCCGCGGGCGATGGCGTCGTCCACCGTGCGCACAATCAGGCGCGCCCCGAGCTCCCGGGCCCTCCGGTCGCGATACTCATTCACCTCGGGAAAGTGATGCCCGGTGTCGACGTTCAGCAGCGGCAGCGGCAGATCGGCCGGTCGAAAGGCCTTCTCCGCCAGGCGCAGGAGACAGATCGAGTCCTTGCCGCCGGAAAAGAGCAGCGCGGGCCGGTCGAACCCGCCGGCGACCTCGCGCAGGACATGGATGGCTTCGGACTCAAGGTGCTGCAGGTGGTCGAGGTGGTAGTCAGGCATCGGGCAATAACCGTCGCGCCGCCGGTCCGGGACCCGGGCCGGCGCGAATCTCATGGGTGGACGGCCTCCCGGCCCCACGAGGCATGCAGGCCGCACTCGCGCTTCTCGTCGCCCTTCGCCGGATCGAAATAGTCCCATTCGTTGGGCAGCCCGTGCTCCCGCAGGTAGGACTCCATGTCGGCGTCCGTCCAATGAAACACCGGGCTGACCTTCAGCGTGCGCGTGCCGGGGTCGTGCGTCACAACGTCCAGGCCGGCCCGGCCCGGATTCTGCATCCGGCGCAGGGCCGTGATCCAGACGGTGGGGGCGAGTTCCCGCATCCCGCGCTGGAACGGCTCGAGCTTAACCTGCGCGCTGAACTGCCGCAGGGCTTCCTCGTCCGCCACCGTCGGCACGGGACCGTGGATGGCATCGCGGTGGGCGGCGGTGACGCGCGGCAGATAGGGTTTGAGATTGAGGTTGAGCCGCGCGCGCAGGTCCTCCACGTGACGGTACGTGGCCGGCCGGTTGTAGCCGTGGTCCACCCACAGCACCGGAAGATCCGGCTGCACCTGCACACAGAGGTGCAACACGACGGCCTCGAACGGGCGGAAGTTGGTCGAGACGATCGCGCGGCCCTCCGCTCGCCCGATCGCCCAGCGGACGATCTCCGCGGGGGAACGGGAACGCAGGGAAGCGTTCCAGTCGGCCATTTGCCCCGGGCCGGGGTTGGCGAGGGCGGTCATGCGGGCAACGGTTCGGCCGGCATCTCGCGCCACAGCACGCGCTCCACCCAGTCGCCGAAGCGCTCGCGGCCCGTCCGCTCGTTTTTCCAGCGCGCCAGCAGCGGCCGCAACTCCCCGATGATGTCCTCCGCCTTGACGCTCGCGCGGTATTCGCGGTTCAGCCGCGTGCTCGCGGGCGTGCCCCCCAGGTAGAGATTGTAGCGGCCGGGCGCCCGGCCCACCAGGGCGATTTCGGCCATGAACGGCCGGGCGCAGCCGTTGGGGCAGCCGGTCATGCGCACGATGATCTCCTCGTCGCACAGGCCCAGTTCCCGCAGCAGCGCCTCCAACTGGTCAAGCAGCCCGGGCATCGCGCGCTCGGCTTCGGCCAGGGCCAGGCCGCAGGTCGGCAATGCCACGCACGCCATCGAAGCGCGCCGCACCGCCGCTGCTTGGTTCTCGACCGGGATGCCATGCGCGGCGAGCGCCTGCGTGATCGCGTCCATTTGGTCGTCGGAAATCCCGGCGAGAATCAGGTTCTGCGACGGCGTCAGATGGATCTCGGGCT
>CAZAFS010000530.1:0-2495 GCA_964484165.1 uncultured Opitutaceae bacterium
GCCTTGCGCGCCAGGTCGGCGATCTCCGGCGGCAGCTCGTCGTCCTCGCGTGGCTTGAGCATCCAGTCGTAGATGCGCCCGTGGCCGCGACAGGCGGGGCACCAGCCCTTGGGCGAGTTGAAGGAGAAGTGCTTCGGATCCAGCTCGGGAAAGGACTCGCCCGTCTCAATGTCCGTCCGGGTGGTGGAAAACCAGGAAAGCACGGTCCCGTCCGGGGTCAGCAGAAAGCAGGCGCCCTTGCCCAGCCGAAGCGCGTCCCGCAGCGCGGCTGCTGGCGAGTCGAGCGCCGAGGGGCGAGTGCCGAGCGCCTGATTGTCCGGCGCTCGACCTTCGACCTTCGACTGTCGACCTTCGACTGTCGCCTTCAAGTCCGCCACGACGACTTCGATGTCGTGCTCCTTGTACCGGTCGAGCTTGGCGAAACGGTCGACCCGGAGCAGGCGGCCGTCGGCGCGCATGAGGGCGAAGCCCTGCCGCGCGATCCAGTCGGCCATCGGCTGGTGGTGGCCCTTGCGGCCGCGGATGAGCGGCGCGCACAAATAGAGGTGCCGGGCCCGGCGGGCCGCGGGCGAGGCCAGCACGCGGTCAAGCACCAGGCGGAGCTGCGCGGGCGACAGCGGCGTGACCGGCCGGTCGGTCTCGGGATGGTGCTGCACGCCCAGCCGCGCGTAGAGCAGGCGGAGGTACTGGGCCACCTCGGTGATGGTGGCGACGGTCGATTTGCGCGAACCGCGCGTGACCCGCTGTTCGATCGCGACGGTGGGCGGGATGCCCGTCAGCCGGTCGATGGCCGGCCGCGGGAGCTGCTCGACGAATTGCCGCGCGTAGGGCGACATCGATTCCATGAACCGGCGCTGGCCCTCCGCGAAAACGATGTCGAAGGCCAGCGTGGACTTGCCCGAGCCGGAGACGCCGGTGACGACCGACAGCTCGTGGTGCGGGATGGAGACGGAGAGATTCTTGAGGTTGTTTTCCCGCGCACCGACAATTGTCAGTTCTGGGTTTTGAGTTTTGGGTTCTGGGTTGTAAGGCGCCGCGGCCTCCGCCGCCATCAACTCTGACTGCTGGCCTCTGGCCTCTGGCCTCTCTTCGGTTCCTGCCAGCGCGGCGCGCAGAAAGGGGCCGGTGGCGGTGGCCGACCGCGCGATGTCCTCCGGCGGTCCTTCGGCGACGACCCGCCCGCCCTGCGCGCCGGCCTCGGGTCCGATCTCGAGCACCCAGTCGGCGGACTTGAGCACGTCGAGGTTGTGCTCGATGACCACGACGCTGTGCCCGCTGTCGACGAGCTTCTGCAGCACCTCGAGGAGGCGCTTCACGTCGTGCTTGTGCAGGCCGGTGGTGGGCTCATCGAGCAGGAGCAACGCTCCTGCTGGATGGGGTTCTGGGCTCAGGATCTTGGGTTTTGGGTTGGGGCCGCCGGAGGTCTCCGCTGTCGGTGGGACCTCCGGCCCGCCGGAGTCGTCTGATGGCGGGGATGAACCCCGCCCCACCATTTCGTCCGCGCGGAAGGCGCCGAGGTAGCGCACGAGCTTGAGGCGCTGGGCCTCGCCGCCGCTCAGGGTGTTGAGCGGCTGGCCGAGGGTGAGGTAGCCGAGGCCGACCTCGGCCAGCACGGCGAGCCGTCTCTGGATTTCGGGATGGCCGGCGAAGAGCGGCAGGGCGTCGTCGATGCTGGTGTTCAGCAGGTCGGAGACCGAACGGCCGTTCCACGTGATGGCGAGGACCTCGGGCTTGAAGCGGCGGCCTTCGCAAACCGCGCACGGCACGAACACGTCGGAGAGGAATTGCATTTCGATGCGTTCGTAGCCGAGACCCTGGCAGTGGTCGCACCGGCCGTCGCCGCTGTTGAACGAGAAGCTGCTGGCGCTGAAGCCGGCCTCCTGCGCGGCCGGCGTCGCCGCGTAGAGCTCGCGGATGTGCTCCCACGCCTCGGCGTAGAGCGCGGGGTTGGAGCGCGGCGTGCGGCTGATCGGCGACTGGTCGACCAGCACGACCTCGCCCAGCTCGAGGTCGGAGCGGATGGCCGCGATCGCCGCGGGATCCTCGGCCGGCAGGTGGCGCTGGGCGAGGAGCCCCTGGTAAATGACGTTGTCCAGCAGGGTGGATTTGCCCGAGCCGGACACGCCGCTCAGGCAGACCAGGCGCTGCAGCGGCAGGCGGAAGGTCAGATCCGCCAGGTTGTGTTTGGAGACCCGGGTGAACTCGAGCCAGCGGGTGGGCGACCCGGCGCTGGCGGACGCCGCCGCCACCGGCCGCCGCCGGGATTGCGCCTCGATCCGCCGCCGGCCCGCGAGGTAGGCGCCGGTCAGGCTGTCCGGCGCCCGCAACAGCTCGTCCACCGAGCCCTGGAAGACGACGTGCCCGCCCCGGGCGCCGGGTTCGGGCCCGATCTCGAGGACGTGGTCGGCCGCGCGGATCATGGCCTCGTCGTGCTCGACCACGACCACCGTGTTGCCGGCGGCGGTGAGCGTGCGGATGATGCCGATGAGCCGGTC
>CAZAFS010000531.1:0-2482 GCA_964484165.1 uncultured Opitutaceae bacterium
GCATCGGCGCCGAGGAATGCGGCGGCATCAAGAACATCCCCGACGGCGAGGTGTTCTCCTGCCCGGTCAAGGAGAGCGTGGAGGGCGTGATCCAGTACAACGCGCCCACGGTCTACCTCGGCACCTCGTTCGACCATATCCGCCTCGGGTTCAAACAGGGGCGCATCGTCGAGGCCACGGCCAACAATACCAAACGCCTCAACGAGATCCTCGACAGCGACGCCGGCGCCCGTTACGTCGGCGAATTCGCGCTGGGTTTCAACCCGCACATTCTGCAGCCGATGCGCGACATTCTTTTCGACGAAAAGATCGCGGGGTCCTTCCACTTCACGCCCGGCCAGGCTTATGACGATTGCGGCAATGGCAACAAATCACAGGTCCACTGGGACATGGTCTGCATCCAGCGGCCGGAGTACGGTGGCGGCGAAATCTGGTTCGACGGCCGGCTCATCCGCAAGAATGGCCTGTTCGTGCCGCCGGCGCTGCGCAAGCTGAACCCGGACTACCTGCTGGGGAAGGGGTGAGCCGGCCCGCGGGTGCCGGGGTCGCACCTTCCCCGGGGTCCTAGGAATCCTGGGGCAGCAGGTTGACCCGGACGTCCATTTCGATGCCCAGCTCCATGCTGGCCGTCTGGCCCTGGCCCTCGATGCCCACCGAGCCGCTGGCATCCGCGCGGAGCGTGCTGTCCGTGATGACGCCCCGCGCCCGGTCGAAATGCAGCGTGCCCGTCGCGTTCCGCGCGAACTTGGCAAGATTCACGTGCGTGACCTGGCCCATCTGCTCGATGGATCCAGTCAGATTCTTCTGGGAAAAGGGCGCCGACAGGCTGAACTCAGCCAGCCGGGTCGGTTGGTCCACGACGTCGGGTTTGCGGATGAACGTCACGGTGCATTTCATTCCTTCGCCATCGAGTTTGATCTGCCCCATCTTTTTCAGCACCAGCGCCTCCTCCCAGGTGTCGCCCACCGCAAGGGACCGCCCCGGGAAGACGATCCCCCACATGCCGACCTGGGCCGACATCGCATCGGTCCAGAAATCGACGAAGGGCACATCGCCATGAAAGCCTTTGACGTTGCCCAGGGGATCGAGATCCACGTTGCCGCTCAAATACAGCGGCAGGATTTCCTTTTTGAACGCCTGGGCCTGCTCGACCCCGATGCCCTCCGCGGTGTTCATGACCACGTTGCCGTTCTGCGTTCCCTTCATCTCACTGCCGCGCAGGGCGATCACGATGTGGCCGCCGGGACCGGTGATGTCCCAGTCGCCCTCGATGCCCGACGGTTCCAGCCGCAGCGTCGTCACCCCGCCTTGGGGGGCGGCGGCCGGCGTGAGCTTCATCCGGTAGCGCAGGTCGAAGCTCATCTTCATGGTCATGCTCTCGGTTCCCTGCTTCATGTCCATGTCGAGCTTCATCTTCATGCCCATGGCATAGGTCAGGGGCCGGTCGGCGGCGTACTTGAAGACGAATTGGTCGGCGCGCGCCGAGTCGGCGCCGGGCGCCGTCCACAGCGGAAGCACCAAAAGGCCCCCCATCGTCAAAACCGCGCCGAATCCGGGATGGTTCTTCATAAGCTGAATCTCCTGCTCCCGCCGGAACGTGCAGTTCGGTTCGAACGCGCCCGGTGCCCGACGGTCGCCGCCGAGCATGCCGCCGAGCTTGCGTTTGGCAATGGAGGAAATTCTCCTTCTGGCCGGCCGCGCCGCCGCGCTCGCTGACGCCGCCCGGCGGCACGCCTCCCATGGAATCCACCGTCCACCTCGTACCTGCCGCGGTCCGCCGGGGCCGCGCCGACAAGATCCTGGCCCGCGCGTTTCCCGCGCACAGCCGGACGGCCCTGCAGCGCGCGTTCGAAGCGGGCCTGGTGAGCCGGAACGGCGTCGCGATCGCCCAGAGCGACGAGGTCCGGCCCGGCGACCGGCTGGAGTTCGCGCTTCCGGCGGTGCAGCCGGCGGAGTTGCGTCCGGCGGCGATACCCCTGGAGGTGCTGTACGAGGACGAGCACATGCTCGCGCTCAACAAGCCGGCCGGCATGGTCGTGCATCCCGGGGTCGGCACGGGCGCCGACACCCTGGTGCACGCGCTCCTGGCGCACTGCGCGGGCCGCCTCAGCGGCGTGGGCGGCATCGAGCGGCCGGGCATTGTCCACCGCCTCGACAAGGAGACGTCGGGCGTGATCCTGGTCGCCAAGACCGACGCCGCCCACCGCGGACTTTCGGAGCAGTTTGCGGGCCGCCATCTCCGCAAGGAATACCTGGCGCTGGTCTCGGGCGCGCCCCGCCTGAAAAGCGGCGTCATCGACCGCTCCATCGGCCGGCATCCCGTGCACCGGGAGCGCATGACGACGGGCGAGGGGGGCCGGCCGGCGCGGACCGATTGGGAGGTGGTGGAAGTCTTCGGCTCGGCCGCCGCGCTCTTGCGTTGCCGCATCCACAGCGGCCGCACCCATCAAATCCGGGTGCATTTGAAATCCATCGGGCACCC
>CAZAFS010000532.1:0-2480 GCA_964484165.1 uncultured Opitutaceae bacterium
CGCTCGCGCCTGCCGTTCTCGCGCGACCTGGGCCTGACCATCGACGACGCGTGGGTGGCCGCCCATCCCTGCTACAAGCACCTCGGCCTGTATGCCTACGGGGCGGACCTGCTGGAGAAGTTTCCGTCGCTGCCGCCGGGGCGCTACGAGCAGATTGAAAAGCTGGAGCAGCTTCGCGCGCTCGAAAACGGCTACGACATCCTGGTGGGCGTGACGGAGGATCCGATGATCGGCATCGACACGCCGGAGGACGTGAAGAAGTTCGAGGAGCTATTGAGCCACGGATGACACGGATGCTTGCGGATAATGCCGGTTTCCGGCGGCATCCCTGCTGGCCAGTGCAAGCCGTGGTTAGATTTTCCCCGCCTGGCGCTGCTCGATCATCCGGTGGAAGGCGACGAAGAGCGGGTCGGCGTCGTGCGGGCCGGGCGAAGCCTCGGGATGGTACTGCACGGAGAACACCGGCAGCTCCTTGTGGCGCAGCCCTTCGACGGTGCCGTCGTTGAGGTTGACCTCGGTCACGACCGCGCCGCGCTGCTCCAGGTCCTCGGGCCGGGCGGCAAAACCGTGGTTCTGGGCGGTGATGGAGACCCGGCCGGTCTCCAGGTTTTTCACCGGCTGGTTGGCGCCGCGATGGCCAAACTTGAGTTTGAAGGTCTTGGCGCCGAGGGCGAGGGTGATCATGTGGTTGCCCATGCAGATGCCGAAGGTGGGATACTGCTGGATCAGGCGGGCCACCGTGCCGTAGGCGTAGCCCAGCGGATCGGGATCGCCGGGACCGTTGGAGAGGAACACGCCGTCCGGCGCGAACTCGTTCACCAATTCCGGGGTGGCGCTGGCGGGCACGACCCAGACGTCGAAGCCATGCTGGCGGAGCTTCTTGAGGATGTTCCGCTTGATGCCGTAATCGATGGCGACGACCTTGTAGCGCCGGGCCGGGGCCGCCCGCACGCCGATCGTGGTGCCGGCCAGGGCGAAGGGCTGGTCCCACCGGCCTTCCGGATCCCACTGGTACGGCGCCGGGCAGGTCACTTCCTTGACGTAGTCGACCCCGACCAGGCCGCCCCAGCTCTGGGCGCGCTGCACGGCCTCCGCGTCGGGAAGCGCCATCGTGCTCAGGCAGCATTTCATCGCGCCGGTGACGCGCAGCTTCTTGGTGATGGCGCGCGTGTCGACCTCCTGCAGGCCGGGGATGCGGTATTGCTTCAAATACTCGTCGAGGGTCTGGCGGCTGCGCCAGTTGCTGGCCACCGGCGAGAGCTCGCGCACGACGAAGCCGGCGACCTTGGGGCCGCCGGCCGACTCCTCGTCCTCGGGATTGACGCCGTAGTTGCCGATCTGCACGGCGGTCATCGTGACGATCTGGCCGTAGTAGGAGGGATCGGTGAGAATCTCCTGGTAGCCGGTCATGCTGGTGTTGAACACCGCCTCACCGGTGACGGCCGCCTCGGCGCCGAAGGCGAGGCCGCGGAAGACGGATCCATCTTCGAGCGCGAGGACACCTGAGCGAGGCGTGGGCATCAACGCGCGACGTAAAGGCCTTTCGCCGCGGGTGCCAAGGGTTTTGTGGGGCAGCGGCGTCGGGCGGGGATGCGGCGGCAATAACCTGTCGTAAGTGTTTGACCTGCAGTGAGGTTGCGGTCCGGGGCGGCGTTGGTAGATTGACGGCGGCGGGCGGATTGTTTTCCTCGCCCATCGATAGTACAGCAGCCGAAGCCATCCGGCGTTCCCGTCGGGCGGCACGGGGGACCCAAAACACCGCGGTGTTCAGGCATCGCGGCCGGGGCGAACGGCGATGGGTCACCATCGCCCAGGTCACTTCTCAGACCGAGCCCGACAGCTAACCCCGCAGGCAAGGGGAAGGGCGATTCTCAGCGACGCCAAATCCGCGTCCGCCTGGTTGCCCGCAGCGCAGACCGCCGCCGCCCTGTCCGGCGACCGGAGCAAAAAAGGCAATCAACATGATCGGTAACTCTCCCTGGCGGGCGGTTAAGAACGTCCTCATCGGTCGCGAACGCGACTTGGGCGAGCGCGGGCTGTTCCACAAACTCTCGCTCGTCGCGCTGCTGGCGTGGGTCGGGCTGGGCGCCGACGGGCTGTCCTCCTCCTGCTACGGCCCGGAGGAGGCCTACAAGGTGCTGCTCGCCCACCCGCCGCTGGCGGTGTTCATCGCGGTGATGACCGCGACGACGGTGGTGATCATCTGCGTCAGTTATTCGCAGATCATCGCGTTGTTTCCGACGGGTGGTGGCGGCTATGTGGTCGCGAGCCGTCTGCTTTCGCCGACGGTCGGGGTGGTATCCGGCTCGGCGCTGCTCATCGACTACGTGCTGACCATCGCCATTTCCGTGGCCAGCGCGGTGGACGCCCTGTTCAGCTTCCTGCCGGAATCCTGGCTTGTCTGGAAACTGGCCGCGGCGGTCGCCGGCATCCTGGTGCTCACGCTGCTCAACCTGCGCGGCGTGCGCGAGTCGGTGTTG
>CAZAFS010000533.1:0-2466 GCA_964484165.1 uncultured Opitutaceae bacterium
CACCACACGTTTTTCGAGATGCTCGGCAACTGGTCCTTCGGCGACTATTTCAAGAAGGAGTCCCTCGAATGGGGCTGGGAGCTGCTGACCAAGGTCTGGGGCATCCCACCGCAGCGCCTCTTCGCCACGGTCTACCAGCCCGGCCCGGGCGAGCCGTCCGAGTTCGACCATGAGGCCGCGGCAATCTGGACCGGTATCTTCCAGCAGGCCGGCCTCGATCCGAAGGTCCACCTTCTCACCAGCGGCAAGAAAGACAATTTCTGGATGATGGGCGACACCGGTCCGTGCGGGCCCTGCTCGGAGATCCACGTCAACCTGCTGCCTTCGGACGACGAGGCCGCCGGCCGCCGGCTGGTGAACGCCGGGCAGCCGCGCTGCATTGAAATCTGGAACCACGTCTTCATCCAGTTCAACGCCAACGCCAATGGCACGTTCGCGCCGCTCGCCGCCCGGCACGTCGACACCGGCATGGGCTTCGAGCGCGTCGCCGGCATTTGCGCGGTCACCAAAGGATTCAAGGATTTCGGCCCCGAACCGTCGAACTACGCCGCCGACATCTTCGCGCCGTTGTTCAAGAAGGTCGCTGCGCTCTCGGGCAAGACCTATGGCGGCACCGTCCCCGCCAGACGCGAAAGTCTGAGCGATCAGGAGAAGATCGACGTGGCGTTCCGGGTGCTCGCCGATCACGCCCGGTGCGTGGCGTGCGCCATCGCCGACGGCATCCTGCCCGGCAACGAGGGCCGCAACTACGTCGTCCGCCGCATCCTCCGCCGCGGGATCATGTACGGAAAAAAGCTCAGCCTCGCGACCGGTTTCTTCGAGAAGCTCGTCGAGCCGGTGGTGCAGTCCCTCGGATCCGTCTTCCCCGAACTCCAGAAACAGCAGGACATCATCCGCCGGGTGATTCGCGCCGAGGAGGAGAATTTCGGGCGCACGCTCGATCGGGGCCTGGCTCGTTTCCGCGACCATTGCCTGGGCTACGAGCATATGTTGGCGGGATACAAGACGGAGCAGATCAAATCGCCGCCTGGCCGGCAATTCCCGGACTATGCTGCGTTTGAACTTTACGACACCTACGGCTTCCCGCTCGACATGACCCAGCTTCTTGCGCAGGAGCTCGGATTGACCGTCGACGTCGAAGGTTTCAATAAACTGATGGGACAGCAGCGCCAGCGCGCCCGCGCGGCGCAGAAAAAGGAGATCATCGTGGCAGCCACCGAAGGCGAGAAAACAACCGAACAGCAGCCGACCAAGTTTCTCGGCTATACCCAGCTCACCGCCGAGGCCAAAATCATCGACGTCGTCGAGGGCGACAAGGACACCTACCTCGTCTTCGATCAGACGCCGTTCTACGCCGAGATGGGCGGCCAGGCCGGCGACCACGGCGTGGCCAAGATCGGCGGGAAGGCCGTCGCGATTGTCTCCACGATCAAGGACGATGCCGGGCGTCATCTCCACCGGCTCGCGGCCGCCTGCGCCCTCGACCTCGCCAAGGTCAACGTCGTCGGTCAGACCGCGACGCTCGCCGTCTCGCCGCTGAACCGCCAAGCCATCATGCGGCACCACACGGCCGCACACCTCCTCCAGTGGGCATTGCGCAAGGTGCTGGGCACCCACGTCCACCAGGCCGGCACGTCGAAGACCAAGACCAGGCTCCGCTTCGATTTCTCCCATTTCGAACAGGTCCGGCCGGACCAGCTCCGCGAAATCGAGCGGCTCGTCAACAGCAAGGTCCTCGAAAACGCCAGGGTCGAGGCCTACGAGGTCGAGTTCGACAAAAAACCGGCTGATACCCTCGCCTTCTTCGGCGAGAAGTACGGCAAGCTCGTCCGCGTGGTGGACATCGGCGGCTACAGCCGCGAGCTCTGCGGCGGCACGCACGTCGCGACCACCAGCGAGATCGGGCTGGTCAAGATCGTCTCCGAAATGGCGATCGCCGCCGGCATCCGCCGCATCGAGGCGGTGGCCGGGCAGGCGGCGTACGACTTTGTGGAGGAGGAGGAGGAGGCGCTCAAAGGGGTCAGCAGTCAGCTGTCCGCCGGGCCGCTGGACGTGGCCAAGAAAGTCGAGGTCCTCCTGGCCCACCGGACCGAGCTGGAGAAGAAGCTCAAGAGCCTGGAGCAGCGGGCCGCCTCCGGGCTGGCCGACGAACTGGCGGCCGGCGCCAAGTCCCGCGACGGCCTCAAGTTCGTTTCCGCCGTCGTGGCGGTGGACTCGCCGGAGGCGCTGCGCGGGCTGGGGGCGCAGGTGCTGGCCAAGCTGGGCGAAGGCGTGGTTCAACTCGGCGCCGCGTCGGCTGAGAAGGCGGCCGTCGTCGTGCTCTGCTCGCCCGCCGCGATCAAGGCCGGTCTGCAGGCCGGCAAGATTGTCGCCGAACTTTCCGCCAAGCTCGGCGGCAAGGGCGGCGGCAAACCCGACTTCGCCATGGGCGGCGGTCGCGATGTCGCCAAGCTCGCCGAAGTGCTG
>CAZAFS010000534.1:0-2460 GCA_964484165.1 uncultured Opitutaceae bacterium
AGGAAAACGCCGAAGATGCCGGCCATCAGCCAGGCGGAGCCGGGGATCATGGCCGTTTTGTCCCCCCCGCCGCCCGCTTCACCAGGTCATACTGGTATTCCTCCTTGCTGATGCTCGCGAGATTGTAGTCCTTGGAAAAACGAATCGCGTCGCTGGCGCACGCCTCGATGCAGGAGCCGCACAGGCTGCACTTGGTGAAGTCGAGCTGGTACACCGTCACCGACTTCTTCTTCTCGCCCTCCCGCTTGGCGCCGTCGACGAAGATGCAGTCGCTCGGGCAGGCGCGCTCGCACAGCTTGCAGGCGGTGCAGAGCGGCCGGCCGGTGGTGGGATCGACCACCAGTTCGATGTGGCCGCGGTAGCGCGCCGGGATGGGCAGGACCTTGTGCGGGTAGGGCACGGTCACGACCGGCCGGAAGAACTGGGTCAGCGTGATCCGCATGCCGACCAGCAGGCTCCAGAAACCGCGCGGGACTTCGAGGAGGGAGGCTTTCATGCGTGAAAGAGTTTCAGCATCGCGCTGGAGAGGAGGAGGGTGAACAGGGAGATCGGGATGAGGATCTTCCACGACAGGTTGAGGAGGCCGTAGAACTGGGTGCGCGGGAACGTCCAGCGGACCCAGATGACGGTGAAGACCAGCGCGTACATCTTGAGGAGGAACCAGACGACGCCCGGGAACAAGCCGATGGGGCTTTGCCAGCCGCCGAGAAACAGGACCGTGGCGAGGCTGCAGCCCAGCACGATGTTGGCGTACTCGGCCATGAAGAAGACGCCGAAGCCCATCCCGGCGTACTCGGTGAACGCGCCGGCCACGAGTTCGCTTTCGGCCTCGGCCATGTCGAACGGCGCCCGGTTGGTCTCCGCCAGCATGCAGATGAAGAAGATGACGAAGGTGACCGGCATGAGCGGGTTGACCCAGACCTTGAAGAGGTTCCAGTGCCAGAACCCGCCGGCCTGCTGCCGCACGATCTCGTTGAGGTTCATCGTGCCGGTCATCATCAGCAGGGTGATCGCGACCAGCAGCATCGGGATCTCGTAGGCGACGTTCTGCGAAACGACGCGCGCGGCCGAGATGATGGCGTACTTGTTGCGGGAGGACCAGCCGCTAAGCATGATCGCGAGAACGTTGATCGAGCCGAAGGAGAAGACCATCAGCAGGCCGAAGTTGACGTCGCGCGCGACGAGGGTCGCGCTGAACGGCACGACGGCCAGGCACATCATGGCGGGCGCCAGGACGATGAGCGGCGCCAGGCGGAACAGGATGGTGTCCGTGCCCGGCGGCACGAGCAGCTGCTTGGAGAGGAGTTTCGCCACGTCGGCCACAGGCTGAAGCCAGCCGCCGTAACCGGCCTCATTCGGCCCGGGGCGGCGCTGGAAGCGGCCGGCGCCCTTCCGCTCCGCCAGCACGAGGTACATCGCGTTCACGCCCACGAACGCCATGATGGCGACCAGCGAGAGCAGCAGGCGGTAGGGTTCGGTGGCGAGGAAACTCATGGCGGGCGGCGGTCAGCGGTCGATGTCGGGGATGACGAGGTCGAGGCTGCCCATGAGGGCGAGCGCGTCGGGTAGGATAATGCCTCGGCTGGCCTCCTCGAAGAGGCTGAGGTTGGAAAACGACGGGGTGCGGAGCTTGACGCGGTACGGCACCTCCTTGCCGTCGCTGACGACGCGCACCATGAACCGGCCGCGGGCCGCCTCGACGGCAAAGCAGTAATCGCCCGGCGGCAGGCGCAGGACGCGGGGCACCTTGCCCATTACGGGACCGTCGGGCAGCTTGTCCAGGCCCTGCTCGATGATCCGCAGGCTCTGCTCGAGCTCGGCCATGTGCACGAGGTAGCGCGCCATGGAGTCGCCGGCCGGGCAGGTCGGGATTTCGAAGTCGAACTCGGGGTAGACGGAGTAGGGTTCGGCCCGGCGCACGTCGTACGCCACGCCCGAGCCGCGGAGGACCGGGCCGGTGGCGCCGTATTTGCGGCACAACTCGGCGCTGATCGGCCCGATGTTCTCGAGGCGCTTGCGCAGGATGATGTTGTCCGTCACCAGGTCGCGGTACATCTTCAGCCGCGGCCGGAAGTCGCGCACGAACTGGCGGGTACCCCGGAGGAAGGGCTCGTCGACGTCGTTGTACAGCCCGCCGAACCGGAAATAGCAGTAGGTCAGGCGGGAGCCGGTGATGCCCTCGAGCAGGTCGAGCAGCTTCTCCCGGTCGTCGAAGGCGTAGAGCAACGGCGTCAGGCCGCCGAGGTCGATGAGGAAGGCGCTCCACCAGACCAGGTGGCTGGAGATGCGGTTGAGCTCGGAAGTGATGACACGGATGAACTCCGCGCGCCGCGGCACCTCGATCTTGGCGGCCCGCTCGACGACGGCGACGAACGCGTGGTTGTAGTGCAGCGCCGAGAGGTAATCGATGCGGCCGGTGTTGGGCAGGAACTGCGCCCAGGTGCGGTTCTCGCCCATCTT
>CAZAFS010000535.1:0-2454 GCA_964484165.1 uncultured Opitutaceae bacterium
ATCTTGTAGCCCGCGTTTTCGCGCAGGTCGCCCTGCTCGCGCGCGGCGGCGATGGAGCGGGAATTCTCCGGAATCTTCTTCGTGACGATCTGATCGTATTCCTGGCGCTTGCGCTCGTAACTATCCCGCGACACGAGGAATTGCTCGTCCTTGGCCTCCCCTTCACCGGAGACCAGCGACTGGATCGAGGGGAAGATCTTGATGAACCGGGCGAGCAGTGACTTCTTGGTCAGCTCCTCGAAGCCCTGGTTGAGCAGGAGGGTGTTGGCGAGGTCGCGCGCGGTTTCCGGGTCCGCCGTGGACAGGAGGTCGGGAATGAGGTCCGGATCGTCGCTGAGGATCTCGGCGAGGGGAATGCGGCGGGCCCCGGCGGACTGGAGCGCCTCGTAGTCGATGGCGAAAAAGATGGCGCTGCACAGGCGCGGGGTGATGAGGTCGTTGAGCAGCTGGGCGAACTTCTTCGACTGGCGGTTCTTGACGATCCAGAGCAGCACCGGGGCGCGGAGATTCTGCTCGGTCTGCCAGCGCTTGAGCACGCCGGCGAGTTCCTCCGCGTGGCTGTTGTCGACCAGAAAGTTGATGCACTCAGTGGTGAACTTGCCCTGGCTCGTCTTGAGCATCGCGAAGGTGAGATCCTTCCATTCGATCGGGTGCGCGTCCTTGATCAGCTCGAGAAAATGCGTCTGGAAATGGACGGGGATTTTCTCGGCGATGTCCTGCAGACGGCGGATGTCGGCGACGAGTTCGCCCAGGGTCGGGCTGAGCCCCGCCACGTCGACGCCCAGCATCTTGGCCAGGTCATCGCGCACGGCGGCACCATAGAGTCGCTCGGCCGGGTGGAGCTGGTTGCTGTCCTTGACGGCTTCGGTCAGGCCGGTGAGCACGGGCATGAGATCGGGGCCGGGCGCTTTCCGGTCGCCCGCGCTGAGCAGGTCCTCGGCGAGCTGGATGCGCCGCCGGGCCGACCGGGTGTTGCTGAAATGCTCGAGAATCTCCTCCTCGGCCGACACCGGCTCATCGCGGAGCACATAGCATTCGGTCTTCTTGACGGGGACGGCGATGCGCGGGTCCTTGGCGAGGTGCTTTTTGACCGAGGACCACCATTTCTTGAACTTCTCCTCGCCGATGACCTGCTGGAGGATGATCTCGAGGTCGATCGCGGTGGTGGCCTTGTTGGGGAAGGCCGCGAGCGTCTCGACCACGAGCTGGACGGGTTTCTCGTCGATCAGTTCGGCGATCTTCTCGGGCTCGGTCTCGTGGCGCACCAGGAGATGCTTGGCCGGCAGGATGTCGAGCGTGGGGATGCAGAAGACCGGGTCCATCCGGTGCTTCTTCTTGCCCTTGAAATCGATCACCAGTTTCTGATCCGCCTCATCGTAGGCCTTGATCTGGCCGAATCCCCAGCTGCGGTGGACGCAGTAGGCGCCGGGTTCCATGGCTTCGAGCTTGGCCTTGGACGCCTTGAGCGACGGGGTTTTGGCAATGAGCGCTTGAACGGCTTCAGAATTCATAGGGGCGATGGGAACGGCGGCAAACGATGAGTTCAGCCCAGAATGGGATGGAATGTCAAACTGTGTATCTTAACGTCGTTGACATGAAGTCCTTGCCCCGACCCTGTCCGCCCGGCGCCTGGCCGGCCGCGGTCTGGCTGCTCGAGCGCTGGCTGGAGCGGGCGGAGCGGGTCGACGCCCTCTTGGAAGGGGTGGTGCGGCCGACGCCCGGCGTCGCAGAAGTGCCGGCCGAGACGCCGCCGGACCGCCGGCGCCCGATCCAGCTGCCGGCGGAGGACCGGGCGCGGTGCCAGCACCTGTTCTTCGGTGCGGTGCGGCACCTGGGACGGCTCAACGAGGCCATCGACGCCGTGGTGGCGCGGTCGCCGCGGTCGCGCCTGCGGGCGGTGCTCCTGATCGCGGGCTTTGAACTTTTGGATGCTGGAGTGGCCCCGGTCGAGGAGGGCCAGGCTGCGCGGATTGTGCATCACGCGGTGGCGCAGGCCAAGACGCTGCTAAGTGCGGCCGAAGCGCGGCTCGTCAATGCGGTTTTGCGCAAGCTCGTCGCCCGCCTGCGGGCCGCGCTGCCGGCCGCCGACGCCGGCGCAGCGGAACTGGCGCAATATTTTTCGCATCCCGCCTGGCTGGTGCAGCGCTGGCTGACTCATTTTGGTCCCGACGCGACCCGGCGCCTGCTCCAGTGGAACCAGACGCCGCCGCCCATCCACGCCCGCTGGCGGGCCGCGGAGCGCCCGCCGGCCTGGCTCCAGCCCGCGGCGTGGCCGGGTTTCCATGTCGTGCCCGCCGGCCACTGGCCGGAAATCGAGCGGCTGCTGGCCGCCGGCACGCTGTATTTGCAGGATCCTTCCACGCTGGCGGCGGCGACGCTGCTCGATCCGCAACCAGGGGAGACGGTGCTCGACTTGTGCGCGGCGCCGGGCGGCAAAAGCCTGTTATTGGCGGA
>CAZAFS010000536.1:0-2440 GCA_964484165.1 uncultured Opitutaceae bacterium
ACCACGCGCTTATGTCTGAAACGATACCTTACGACCTGATTGTGATCGGCGGCGGGCCGGCCGGCTACGCCGCGGCGATCCGCGCCGGCCAGCTCGGCCAGAAGGTCGCCTGCATCGAGCTCGAGCGGGCGGGCGGCACCTGCCTCAACTGGGGCTGCATCCCCTCGAAGGCGCTGCTCAAGAGCGCCGAGCTCTACCGCAAGATGCAGCACCCGGAGATCTTCGGGCTCGGTGTCCAGGGCGTGTCCTTCGATTTCGAGAAGGTCATGCAGCGCTCGCGCGGCGTGGCCGACCAGATGGCCAAGGGCGTGGAGTTCCTCTTCCGCAAATACAAGGTCGACTACCTCGTCGGTCGCGGCCGCGTGATCGTGCCCGGCATGGTCGACATCACCGAGGGCGAGCACAAGGGGAAGTTCTTCAAGACCGCGCGCGTCCTGCTCGCCACCGGCTGCAAGCCGCGCCTGCTGCCCGGCCTGCCGGTGGACGGCGAGCGCATCATGACCTCGCGCGAGGCGCTGGTGCCGCGCGCGAAGCCGCCGGCGTCGATCGCCATCATCGGGGCCGGGGCGATCGGCGTGGAGTTCGCCTATTTTCTCAACGCCTTTGGCAGCAAGGTGACGCTGGTCGAGCTCCTGCCGCAGATCGTGCCGGCGGAGGACGAGGAGGTCGCCCGCCTCCTGCACCGCCTGTTCGAGAAGCAGGGGATGGTCATCCACACCGGCACCAAGGCGGAGAACATCAAGGTCGGCGCGAAATCGGTGACCCTCGACCTGGTGAAAGGCGACCAGCGCACGCCGCTGGAGGTCGAGACCGTGCTCGTGGCCGTCGGGGTCGTGCCCAACCTGGAGGGCGTGGTGTCCCCGAAGGTGAAGCTCGACCTGGACCGCGGCTACCTGAAGGTGGACGCGAACTACCAGACGAACGTGCCGGGCATCTACGCGGCGGGCGACATCATCGGGCCGCCGTGGCTGGCCCACGTGGCCACGTACCGCGCGGTCAACGCCGTCAACGGCATGTTCGGCCACGGGCCGCCGCAGCCCGTGAAGGAATTCCCGGCCTGCACCTACTGCCAGCCGCAGATCGCCAGCATCGGGCTGACCGAGAAGGCGCTGAAGGAGAAGGGCGTGGCCTACAAGGTCGGCAAGTTTCCGTTCCTGGCCTCGGGCAAGGCGGTGGCGACGGCGGAGTCAGATGGCTTTGTGAAGATGCTGAGCGACCCGGCGACGGGGGAGATTCTCGGTGCGCACATCATCGGCGCCGAGGCGACGGAACTCATCGCCGAGTACAGCCTGGCGATGCACCTGGAGGCGACGGTGGAGGAGATCCACGGCACGATTCACGCCCATCCGACATTCGGCGAGGCCGTGATGGAGGCCGCGGCGGCGACCACCGGCGAGGCGATCCATATTTAGCGGGTGGGGCCAAGCCTCTGGGCTAGGCCCGGATTTGTTGTAGGAGCGGGTTTATCCCGCGATTCCGTTTCTTCCGGCCGGAGTCACTTCACCAAGCTCGCGCCGCGGACGTTGGTGCGAATGGCATAGAATCCCGTGCGGGCGGTGAGGTAGAGCGTCCGGTGGTCTGGTCCGGCGAAACACAGGTTGGCCGGCTGCTCGGGCACCGGAATGAATCCGATCTGCCGGCCGGACTTCGCGTTTACCACGGTGACCCCCGGCACCGGTGCGCGGGCACTGAGGTAAAGGTTGCCCTCGGCGTCGAGCGTCATGCCGTCGGAGCCGAACGGGCAGACCAGCTTCCGGTTCGTCAGGGAGCCGTCGGCCTGCACGTCGAAGCTCCAGGTTTCGTCGCCGCTGATATCGGCCACGTAGAGCGTGCGGCCGTCGGGCGTGCCGATGATGCCGTTGGGCGTGCCCGGGACCCCCGTGGTGGATTTGAACTCGTCGAGCACGCGCGTGAGCGTGCGATGGTCGGGGGAGAGATAGTACACCGTCTTCAGCTCCTGCTCCTGCTGCCGGCCGGGCGTCCACCACGGCCGCGGATAATACGGATCGGTGAAATAGATGCCGCCGTCGGGCCGGATCCAGAGGTCATTGGGTCCGCCGAGGAGCTTGCCGTGATAGCGCCCGTCCATGATGACCGTGTGCGCCGGCAGCGTGACGGTGCCGGCGGACGGCTGGTCGCCGACGGCGGGATTCAGCGGCCGGGGATAGGGGACGGTTGCCGTGGCGGTCAGCGAGATGGACCACAGCTCGTTGCGCTCGTCCGCGCAGGCGATCAGGTTGCCGTGGGCGTCGAACGACATCCCGTTGGCGTAGCCGGCCGGATGCATGAACACGGACAGGGTGCGGCGGTCCACGCTCCAATGCAGGATCTTGTTGCTGTTCTGCTCGACGAAATAGACGTCGCCGTTGGGCGCGCAGGTCGCGCCCTCCGTGAACGGCCGGCCGGAGACGGTGTAGGATTCGGTGGGCAGCGTCGCGAG
>CAZAFS010000537.1:0-2434 GCA_964484165.1 uncultured Opitutaceae bacterium
CCGCCGTCGTCACCGCCGACGCCACCGCCGCCGCGGATGTGGGCGAGGCCGTGGTGGCGGAGGACGCCACGTTCGCGGCCTGGTTCGGGGCGGCCGTCGTCGCCGCTGACGCCACGGCTGCCACGGCATCAGCCGTGCCACCGGTGGAGGTCACCGACTGCACGGCCGCGGTCGTCACAGAGGATGTGGCCGTGGCCGCCGAGGCGGCCGAGACCGCGGAAGTCGGCGAGTTCACCGCCGTCACCGCCTGACTGGTAAAATTCGAGGCTTGAGCCGGCATCGCCGTCGTGGCCACCGCGACGACCTGGGTCATGAGGTTCGAGGCGGACTCGGAGGGGATGCCGCCGAGGTTGTTCGATACCACGGTGGAGACCGTCTGCACGGCGGTCTGCACCACCTGGGCGACTTCCGGATGCGTCGCGATCGCCTGCGCCAGCGGCACCGGCGGCATCGGGGGCAGGCCCGGCGGGGTGATCGAAATCATGCCGGCCTGGATGCTGTACGTCGCGCCCGTGGGGGTCGTGAAAGTGACCACATCGGCCGTCGCCGCGATCGAGAAGCCGCCCTCGCTGACTGACACCGAGTAGCCAGTGCCGCGGGCCGCCGCGACGCCCTTGGGGGTGCGCACGCCGTAATTATTGAGGGCGCGCTTGGCGGGATCGAGAGTCGAAACCAGATTGCCAGACCGCAGATTCAGCAGCGTGTTCGCCTGCTTGACCGCGCCGCCTTCCGTCGTCTGGGTCAGCTTCTCGATCTCGACGGTGGAGTTTTCCTTCACCGCCGCGACCGTGCCCGAGAATGGCTGGAGGTAGGCTTCCGCCCCGGCACCGGTGATGATCACGGCGCCCTGCGGGATCTTGTCGCCCACTTGGAGATCGACCGTGCCGGACTGGCCGGGGAGCCGGGCCTTCACAGACCCGACCACCTTCAAGACGGTGGCTTCAGAGGGGACTTCCGCGGCGGTGGCCAAGGAGGCGCCCAGGGCCACAACGACCGTCGCGACAAGGGCGAATAAGGACTTTTTCATGACGCAATAGTCCACGGTTAGGGATGGCGAGGACCGGTGACGGTGACGCTTAAGCACATTTCATGGGTCAGCAAGTGCAATTGTCGTTGATCTGCATTTGCCGAAAATCGGGCGTTAGGCACAACGAGCAATGCGCCAGAAGCCAAGAGCAAGATGTTAAGGGCTAAGCGGTAAGCGCGAAGCGTCGTTTGCCACGAATAGGCACGAAAATGCACCGGCCGTCGACCGTTCGACATGCTCAGGGCTGTGGCCGGCAGGCAAAGAGTCTTCGCGAGTTCTGGCGCCTTATGGGGCAAAGGAAAGATCAGCAGTCTTTCATCGCCCGGCGCGGGCTCATTTTTCTTTCATGACATAGACCCCGTCCCAGTCGGCCGGCGGAGGGGCGGTCTTGTAGTGCTCGACGATGCCGAGGTAGACAAGCGACGGATTGCTCATCACGCCGGGAGTTTGACCCGGGATGTTCGGCTCGAGCGCGGCGCTGCGCCGGAAAAACGCCAGCGCGCCGTCCCAGTCCCGGGCGTAGTAGCGTTCGAGCCCCTGCGCGAATAGTCCGACGCACTCGCGGGCGGCGGCGGTCACCGCCTCCGCCAGCCCCGCGATCTCGTAAATCGGCACCGCCTGGGTGCGTCCCTTGACCACGATGCGGCCCAGGGGTCGGAACACCAGGCGGTCGGCGCCGTGCTGCTGGCAGGCGAGCCGGGTCGCCTCGGTGCACATCGAATACACGCCCCAGCTTTTCGCGCCCGACTCCATGCGCGCCGCGAGGTTCACGTCGTCCCCCATCATGGTGTAGTTGAACCGCGTGCGGCTGCCCATGTTGCCGATGATGCACCGGCCGGTGTTGAGGCCGATGCGCGAGCGCATAACCGCGACGATTTCGGGCCACTGATCGCCCTCGCTCTTCCACTGGGCCCGCAGTTCGGCCAGCCGCGCCTGCACCCGCTGCGCGGCGACGCACGCCCGCAGGGCGTGGTCGGGCAGCGGGACCGGCGCGCCAAACATGGCCACCACGGCATCGCCGATGTATTTGTCGAGCGAGCCGCCCTCCTCCAGCACGATATCGGTGCAGGCGGTGAGGTATTCGTTCATCAGCTCGACCAGCCGGTCCGCCGGCAGTTTCTCCGCGAACAACGAGAAACCCTGGATGTCGCTGAAATAGGCCGTGATCTCCGCCTCGTGGCCGCCGAGCCTTGGGCGCTCCCCAGCCTTGACCAGCTGCTCGACCAGTTGCGGCGAAACGTAGGTGCCAAACATGCCCTTGATCTCCTGCTTGGCCCGCTGCTCCAGCAACACCCGTCGGCCGGCGACCACAAACTGCAGCACGACAAACCCGCCCAGCGGCGCCACCACCGGCAGCCACACGCTGCCCAGCACCCACGCCCAGAGGGCGAGCGACCCGTAGGCGAC
>CAZAFS010000538.1:0-2434 GCA_964484165.1 uncultured Opitutaceae bacterium
ACCGGCGTGATCAGGCCGTCCTCGATCGCCACCGCGAACGCGACGTGCGCGGCGGAATGATGGCGGATGGCGCCCTGGCCGGTGCCGACCGGCGGTGAGCTGGTCGAACCCGCCGTGGGATCATTTTCCCAGGAGCAGTTGACGGCGGGCACCACGCGGAGCGCCTCGGCGCTGGCCTTGAGGATGAAATCGCTGACCGTGAGCTTCACGCCGTCCTTCTCCAAGCCGCTGTTGAGCTGGGCGCGCAGGGCCAGCAGCGGTTCGGCATCGATCTCGACCTCGACGTAGAAGTGCGGGAGCTGGGTCTTCGACTCGACCAGGCGGCGCGCGATGGTGGCGCGCATGTTGGAGACCGGCACGACCTCGTCGGCCTGGATCGGGCCCTTGGCCAGCAGCGAGGGACCCGCCGACAACTGGGATTTGGCGCTTGGAATTTGGGATTTGCCGGCCTCGGCGGCGACGATATCAGCGCGGACGATGCGCCCGCCGGGGCCGGAGCCCTGCAGGCGGGAGAAGTCGACGCCCTTTTCCGCGGCGAGTTTGCGTGCCAGCGGCGAGATGCGCGCGTGCGCGCCTGATACCGGAGATGGGATACCGGGTACCGGAGAGGCTTCCGAGACCGGAGAGCGGAGACCGGAGACCGGAGAGACAGAAGAAGGTGGGGCGGGCGGGGTTTTGCCCTTTGCCGCGGCCTTCTCTGCAGAACTATCCGGTATCCGGTTTCCGGTATCCGGTTTCGTTTGCGGCGCAGCGGCGGGCGCGGCCGCCTTGGCAGGCGCGGGCGGCGCCGCTGGGGCTTCCACTTTCTCCCCTTTGGTCCCGACGGCGCAGAGCGGCGCGCCGATCGGCACCTGGGCACCGGCCTTGACGAAGAGCCGGAGCAGCGTGCCGTCAAAAAATGATTCCAGCTCCATCGTCGCCTTGTCGGTCTCGACCTCGGCCAGAATGTCGCCCGACTTGACCGCGTCGCCCTCCTGTTTGAGCCATTTGACCAGCGTGCCCACCGTCATGGTGTCGCTGAGTTTCGGCATGTCGATGATCTGGGCCATTGGAGAGGGCAGGGTGAAAGTGAGGGTTAGAGTGAGAGTGAAAGTGAGGGTGAGAGTGAAAGTGGGGGAGGCGAATCAGAAATCAGAGGCCACTGCTGTTGCAGGTTGGCAGGTTCCAGGTTGGTCGGCGCTGCCTCTCTTGTTATTTCGTTCTTGGTCCTTGTGACTTCCGGGAAGTTGTAGGAGCGAGCTTGCTCGCGATTTCAAATCCATCGCCTGCAAGCAGGCTCCTACATAGGTGGTCAGATTGGCGGCATCATAACATTTCCAGTGCCGCCTTCATGATCCGCTGCGGGTTGGGCAGCTGCTCCTTTTCGAGCGGCGCCGAATAGATGGCGGGGGCGTCGAGGGCGGAGACGCGTTTGACCGGCGCATCGAGGGCGTCGAAGGCCCGGTCCTGAATGAGATAGGCGAGCTGCGCGCCGACGCCGCAGAACGGCTTGTTCTCCTCGACCAGCAGCGCGCGAGTGGTCTTCCGCACCGAGGCCAGGACGGTCTCCTCGTCGAGCGGGCGGATGGAGCGCAGGTCCACCACCTCGACGCTGATGTCGTGCTCCGCCTCGAGCAGCTGCGCGGCCTTGAGCGAATTGATGACGGCGCGGCCGTGGGCGACGATGGTGAGGTCGGTGCCCTCGCGTTTCACGTCGGCCCGGCCGAGCGGGATGAGGTACTCCCCCGCCGGAACCTCGCTTTTGTCGTTGTAGAGAATGGTGTTCTCCATGAACAGCACCGGGTCGTTGTCGCGGATCGCCGTCTTGAGCAGGCCCTTCGCATCGTAGGCGGTGGCGGGGCAGACGACCTTCACGCCGGGGTGGTTGGCGCAGACGTTCTCGGGCGAGTGGCTGTGCGTCGCGCCGACGTTGGTGCCGCCGTTGGCCGGGCCGCGGATGACGATCGGCACGTTGACCAGGCCGCCCGACATGTAGCGGATGTTGGCGGCGTTGTTGAGGATCTGGTCGAAGGCGACCGAGTAGAAGCTCCAGAACATGAGCTCGATCACCGGGCGCAGGCCGAGCATGGAGGCGCCGATGCCCACGCCGACAAAGCCGGCCTCGCTGATGGGCGTGTCGATGATGCGCTTCGGGCCGAACCGGGCCAGCAGGCCTTCGGTGACCTTGTAGGCGCCATTGAACTGGCCGACCTCCTCGCCCATGAGAACGACGTTTGCATCCCGCTCCAGCTCCTCGGCCAGAGCCTGGTTGAGCGCTTCGCGATAGGTGATGAAGGGCATCCGGAAGGGAAAGTGAGAGACTGGGGAGGTGCGAAGGTGGAAAAAGGGAATGGGGGAATCAGCGAATAGGGAAATGGGAGAATGAGGGCCGAGGCGGACCTCAGTCGAAAAAGATGCGGCCTTGCGACTGCTTGTGCTCGGGGTTGTCCTCCTC
>CAZAFS010000539.1:0-2426 GCA_964484165.1 uncultured Opitutaceae bacterium
GCCATCATGCCGCGGTGGTCGGAGTAGGCCTGGTAGACCTCGAGCATGGTGAACTCGGGGTTGTGCTTGCGCGAGAGGCCCTCGTTGCGGAAGTTGCGGCCGATCTCGAACACGCGATCCCAGCCGCCCACCAGCAGGCGCTTGAGATGGAGTTCGAGCGAGATGCGCAGATAGAAATCGCAGCCGAGCGCCTGGTGCCGGGTGATGAACGGCTTGGCCGCCGCGCCGCCCGCCACCGCCTGGAGCACCGGCGTCTCCACCTCGATGAACTGGCGGTCCTCAAGGAAGCGGCGGATGGCGGACACGAGGCGGCTGCGCAGCCGCAGCCGGCGGCGCGACTCCTCGTTGACGATCAGGTCGAGGTAGCGCTGGCGGTAGACCTGCTCGGGATCGGTCAGGCCGTGCCATTTTTCGGGCAGCGGCCGGAGCGCCTTGGCCACGAGCATGAAGCTCTGCACGCGGACGGTGATCTCGCCGGTCTTGGTTTTGAAGAGCGTGCCCTCCGCGCCGATGATGTCGCCGAGGTCGAGTTTCCGGAAGGCGGCATAGACCTCGTCGCCCACGACGTCCTTCCTCACGTAGAGCTGGATGAGCCCCTGCTGGTCGAGGATCTTGACGAACTGGCTCTTGCCCATGTCGCGGAAAACCAGCAGGCGCCCGGCGACCCTGACGGTCACGGCGTGGTCCTGACCGTCGACGTAGAGTTTCAGCGCCTCGGCCGAGAAATGCGTCGGCGCGAAGTTCTGCCGGAACGGATCGTGGCCGGCGGCGCGCAGCTCCTGCAGCTTCTGCAGGCGCACGGCGTGCTGGTCGTGGGTGATTTCGCGCGGAATCTCGCTCATGGAACCGGCGATGATGTCGCACGCCGGCGCGCCGTGGGCAACGGGAAACTTCGGCGGCGCCGGGCCGGGAAAAACGGGGCGACCGAATCCGCGCCGGAAAAAACGCCCGCGCGGGTCGCACGGCCGTTAATGGCAACATTAGCCCGGCGGATGAATCGCCGGCGGCCGAGTGCATCCTTGCGTCACCAGGCAAAAAGACGGACGATCTGGGGCTGACGTGTCCAACCTTGTCAGCTCGATCGTGGTCAGCGCCTGTCTCGGCGCGCTGGTCGGCCTGATCCGCCAGTGGAGCGATCAGAAGGACTCCCCCGGCGCCGAGGTCGATTTCGGCGGGGTGCGTACCTACACCTTCTGGGCCATCCTCGGCTGCACCGGCGCGTTTCTCGCGGACAAGACCGCCGTCGCAGTGCTGCCGGTCCTGCTCGCCGCCGTGGCCCTGCACCTGACCGCCCTGCATTTCCGCGGCACGGTGAGCGGCCATCCCGGCAGCACGACGTTTGCCGCCTCGCTGCTCACCTGCCTGCTCGGCGCGCTGGTGTGGTGGGGCCAGATGCAGGCCGCCGTCCTCATCGCCGCCACGACCGCGGTGCTGATCGGGCTCAAGCAGCCGATCCACGCCTGGACGCGCACCTTCAGCGTGGACGACATCCGCGCCACCCTCCAGTTCATCGCCATCACCGGCGTGGTGCTGCCGCTGGTGCCGAACCGAAATTACGGGCCGTTTGATGCGTTCAATCCCAACGCCACCTGGCTGATGGTGGTGCTGATCTCCGGCCTCGGCTTCGTCGGCTACATC
Organism: uncultured Opitutaceae bacterium; assembly: GCA_964484165.1. Classification (GTDB taxonomy): domain Bacteria; phylum Verrucomicrobiota; class Verrucomicrobiia; order Opitutales; family Opitutaceae; genus Fen-1467. Next base: position 1,639 of record CAZAFS010000539.1, read on the forward strand.
ATGATGCGCCTCCTCGGCGCCAAGGCGGGCATCTCGGTCACCGGGGTCGTCGGGGGACTCGCCTCCAGCACGGCGACGACCCTCACCTTCAGCCGGCGCAGCCGCGACGATCCCAGCCTTTCCGCCAACTATGCGCTGGCGGTGGTGGTCGCCTGCACGGTGATGCTCGCGCGCGTCATCGTCCTGCTCGGCCTGATCAACCACGAGCTGGCCCTCTCGCTGATCGCCCCCTTCCTGCTCATGGCGCTGCCGGGGATCGGATTCGCCCTGTGGGCCTGGCTTTTCAACCGGCCGGCGGACAACAACGTGGACACGCCCCGCCTCCACAATCCCCTCAGCCTGGGCATCGCGATCAAGTTCGCGGTCATCTACGCCGTGGTGGCCTTTCTCGTCAAGGCGGGCACCAGCCTCGGGCTGCGCGGCGGCCTGCTGCCCCTGAGTTTCCTCTCCGGCCTCACGGACATGGACGCCATCTCGCTGCTCATGGCCAACAGCCGCAACGACGCCAGCGTCACCGCGGTGCTGGCCACGCAGGCGGTGATCCTGGCCGCGGTGGGCAATTCGGTGTTGAAGGGCGGCTTCGCCCTCGCCCTGGGCTCGCCCGCGCTGCGCCGCCAGGTGGCGGTCGTGCTCGGGCTGACGATTCTCGCCGGCCTCGGCAGCCTCTGGCTGGTGCGGTGACCGCCGCTCCTCGCCGCGGGCCCCCCGTGGGACCAGACCCGGCCGCCAGCCCCCCGGGCCCAATGTCAACTAATAGTTGACAAGTTGCCGATCCCTCGCCGCGCCAT
>CAZAFS010000540.1:0-2424 GCA_964484165.1 uncultured Opitutaceae bacterium
CCGGCGGGTTGCAGGCCGGCCTGGTCCATGCGGAAACGGATCGCCTCGATGGGGTCGGGAGTGGCAATTGGGAAACGCTCTTCCTCGTATTTTTCGGCCAGCAGTGACCAAAGCTCGAGTTCATCCTCGTCGGGAGAGGGCTGCCCCATCAGCCGCTCGACGTAGGCCAGGGCCGTCTTGTAGTCGCGCTCGGTCTTGAGGACTTTGGGTTTCATGGCGGGCAGGTCAAACGGTGGCAGCGTCGATTTTGTCGTATCCGGCGTGGGTGCCGAGAAAGCGGATGAAGACGATGCCGGTGTTGTAGTGGATACTGACAATGAGCCGGTAGGTGTTGCCCTTGAGGTTGAAGACGACGCGATTGCCGGGCAGCGCATCGGCGGATCGGTAGCGGGCTTTGATGTCGGTAAAGGATTTCCAACGGGCGGCTTTAGTCTCGTGAAACCAAGCCTTGAGCGGTTGCTCCGCATCGGCGTGTTTTTTCCGGAAGTCCTTCAGGGTCCTGCGGGAAATGACACGCATGGGCAGACGTCATGGTTCCCAAAATGGGAACCAAGTCAAGCGCCGACGGGGAGAGGCCGATTGTTTCGGGGCCCGGTCTGGGGTTGGCCGGGCGGGTGGGGAACGGCACCGTCCGCGATTCGGAGCGACGTTGGCGCGACGACGCCTTGCAAAGGTGGGTCGGACTGCCACGCTCGCAGGCGGCAATCCGCCTCGCGCATGCCCACACCGCCGTCCTCAAGTTCTCCTCCGCCCTTCCCCTGGCTCACCGCGCGCGCCGCGGGCGTGCTCCTGCATCCGACGTGCCTGCCGGGGGATTTCGGCATCGGGACGTTCGACAGCCATCTGGACCGGTTCCTCGAGTTTCTCGAGGCCGCCGGCTGCCAGTACTGGCAGCTCTGCCCGCTCGGGCCGACCGGCTACGGCGACTCGCCCTACCAGTGCTTCTCGCTCTTCGCCGGCAATCCCTACCTCATCAACCTGTTCGAGCTCACGCGCCACGGCCTGCTGCCGCAGGACGCCCTCGGGCCGCTGGTTTTCCTGAGCGCCGACCGGGTCGACTACAGCGCGCTTTACCGTCTGGTGTGGCCGTTGCTCGGGCGGGCCGGGGAAAACTTCCGGGCGGGCCGGGGCACGGCGCCGTACGGGGAGTTCGCGGCGTTCCAGCAGGCCCACGCGGCCTGGCTCGAACCGTACGCGTTGTTTCGCGCCTTCAAGGATCATTTCGAAGGCCGGCCGTGGTGGGACTGGCCGGCCGAAGCCCGCGTCTATGCCCGCGCCCGGAAATCGAAGCTCCGCGGCCAGCTCGACGCCGCGGCCGGGAACCACGCGTTCTCCCAGTATCTCTTCTTCGGCCAGTGGCGGCGGGTGAGGGCCGCCGCGGCCAAGCGCGGCGTGAGCATCATCGGCGACCTCCCGTTCTATGCCGCCCGGGACAGCGCCGACGCCTGGGCCGCCCCCGATCTCTTCGAGATCGACGAGAAAACCGGCCAGCCGCTCGCCGTCGCCGGCGTCCCGCCCGATTATTTTTCCGCGGATGGCCAGCTCTGGGGCAACCCGCTTTACCGGTGGGACGTGCACGCCGGCGACCAGTACGCTTGGTGGAACGCCCGGCTGCGCGCCGCGTTCGAGCTCTATGATGTCGTGCGCCTCGACCACTTTCGCGGTCTGGCCGATTACTGGCGCGTCCCGTTTCCGGCCGCCACGGCGCGCAAGGGCGAATGGCGGTCCGGTCCGGGGCCGGCGTTTTTTGAATCCGTGCGGCGCGCCCATCCCGGGGCGAAGATCATCGCCGAGGACCTCGGCGAGCTGTCCGAGACCGCCCGGCGGTTACGGCGCGACACCGGGATGCCCGGCATGGCCATCCTGCAGTTTGCCTTCGGGGACAAACGGACGAACCCCTACCTGCCGTACAATCTCGAGGCCAACAGCGTCGTTTACCCCGGCACGCATGACAACGACACGACCCTGGGCTGGTACGCGTCGACCGACGAAAAGACGCGCGACCACCTGCGCCGCTACCTGCGGGTCAGCGGCAGCGAGATCGGCTGGGATTTCATCCGGGCCGCCTACGACGCGGTCAGCCGGCTGGCCGTCGTGACCCTGCCGGACGTGCTCAGCCTCGGCTCCGAGGCGCGCTTCAATCTGCCGGGACGGCCCGACGGCAACTGGCAGTGGCGGTACCGCGCGCCGCAGCTCGACCGCCTCTTCGACGGCACCACCGGCTACCTGCGCGAACTCGCGGATCTGCATGGCCGGCTGCCGGTCCCGCCGGAGGAATCCGCGCGGGCTTGAACCACGGATTGCTGTTCCCGGATTTCTTCAACCACCGATCACACGGATGCGCGGAGATCCACAGAGGCTGTCATGCTGAGTGCAGCGAAGCATTCACGGAGGCTTCGCGCGCCGAAGCCATGCTGGATCCTT
>CAZAFS010000541.1:0-2406 GCA_964484165.1 uncultured Opitutaceae bacterium
GTAGGAAGCCCGCTGGCGGGCGATGATCGGCCTGTAGGAGCCTGCTTGCAGGCGATGCGGCGGCGGTTGAGTTTTCACAACCAGGACGCGAAGGCGCCAAGAGCCGGAAGCCAGCTCGCCGCGCCGGCCTGTCCGCCGAAGCTTCAGCGTAGGCGGAAGCGCTTGGGCGCAGGCGGGAAGTCGGAGGCCAGTGAGCAGAAGTCGAAGGTCGAAAGTCGAGGGCCGGAGGGCGGAGATCAGAAGTCAGTAGGAAGCCCGCTCGCGGGCGATGATGCGGCGGTTGAGTTTTCACAACCAAGACGCAAAGGCGCCAAGCGGCATCGCACCATCGGCGCGCTGTAGGGCGGCATCGCCGAATGCCGCCATTCCGACGGAGCGGGGTTCCGACCGACGGATCATGGCGGGGTTCGGCGACCCCGCCCCACAACGATGATCGGTCGCAAGCGACCTTCCTACCGACTTGGCGTAAGAACAATGGGGCAGTGCGGACACGAAATGGCCCGGCTAGGCGCTCGGCGTCGACCCCGCACCGGCGCCCCGGTCCTCGGTCTGCACCTCCACGTCCATCACGCTCAGCTTGCGAAAGACCATGCCGCGGCGGCGCAACGGCCACCAATCATACAGGTAGATCTGCAGCGGGCGCCACATGGCGACCCAGCCGATGATCGTCAGGCCTTCGCGGAGCAGTTCATGCCAGGTGCTGCCGCCCAGGCTGACGATAAACTGCCCCAGGCCAAAGCAGACGGCCAGAAAACTGGCCCCGACCAGCAGCGACGTCCGGCCCTGGCGCATGAGCTCTTTGAACTCCAGCCAGTTGAGCCGGGCCCGGTAGGCAAAGTAGTGGTGCACCGCCTCCCGCACCATCGTCGTGGCGTCGCCCTCCGCTGGCGCCTTGGCGAGATGCACCACCAGCTTCAACCGGGCGGCGCTCGGGTGTTCGAGCGCCCAGCTGATAATGAACTCCTCCGCGTCCGCATCCAGATCCCGCTCATGAAAGGGCGACGGATCCATCGAGTTGAACAACTGCGTCACCTCCCGCACCCGGACCTCGATCAGGCCGGGGGGGCCTCTGGTGCCGTGGGGGTTGAAGGAGACGATCGCCATCCCTCCAGTGTCGCACGCTTCGGCGGCAGCGCAACGTCTTCCGCGCGGCCGCGGCAGAAACCAGAGGCCAGATCCCAGAGACCAGCAGCCAGTAGGAAGCCCGCTCGCGGGCGATGCTCGGTTTGTAGGAGCCTGCTTGCAGGCGATCTGACCTCACGCCAAGCCGCCAAGGCGCAAAGACGCCATGCGGAAGCGTTTTCACAGAAGGCCGCAAAGTAAGCGAAGGAGCACAGGTCTGCTTCGCTGCCTTTGCTACCTTCTTCAAAATGGATCTGGGGAATCCGGATCGCTCCCTACCCTTTGCCGCTTTCCGTGAGACAGAATCCTGCGCGGCATCGGCGCGCTGTAGGGCGGCAGCGCCGTACCGAGCGCCGAAAGGCGCGACATCGGCCATGCCGCCTCCGGTGTCCATCGGTTCCGGCCAATGATTTTGGCGGGGTACGGCCGCCTTCGCCAGAGCTACGGCGAGCCAAGGCGACCCCGCCCTACAATCGTTTCTTCACGTCGCAGCTTCGCGACGTCGGTTTGCTGTAGGGCGGCATCGCCGAATGCCGCCTTCCGGCTAAGCGCAAACCCGCCAGTACAGCGCCTCGTAGCGCGGCACGATCGCCTCGGCCGAGAACAGCTTCCGCGCGCGCTCCCGGCCGGCCTTCCCCAGCCTCGCCCGGAGCGCGGGATCCTGGATCAGCGACTCGACCGCCCGCGCCAGCGCGTCCGGATCGTCCGACGGCACCAGCAGGCCGGTCTGGCCCGGCACCATCACCTCCGCGATCCCGCCGACCGCCCGCGCCACGCTCGGGCAGGCAAAGCACATTGTCTCAAGCAGACTCAGGCAAAAACTCTCCAAGTCCGACGGAAACAGCCCCACGTCGGCCGCCTGCAGGTAGTCCTCGATATCGACGACTTTTTCCCGGACGATCACCCGGTCCCCCAAGCCGAGGCGGTGCATCAAGGGGGCGTACGGCGCGAAGTCGCCGCCGGCCAGGATCACCAGCTTGAACGAGTCGCGCGGGCGGATTCGCGCCGCGGTCTCCAGCAGCAGGTCGACCCGCTTGATCGGGCGGAGGTTGGACAGGTGCAGCACCATCGCCTCGTCTCCCACGCCGAGCTCGCGCCGGACCTCCTCGCGGGAACGGTGCGGCGGGCCCGGCTCGAAGAAATTCGGGATCACCTCGATGGGCCGGATGACGCCGAGCAGGCGGATTGTTTCGCCGCGGAGATACTCCGAGACCGCCGTGACCGCGTCGGAGCACTCGAGCGCGTGGCGGATGGCCGGGCCGTAGCCGGGGTCGCGCCCCAGCA
>CAZAFS010000542.1:0-2385 GCA_964484165.1 uncultured Opitutaceae bacterium
CCTGAGCGCAGCGACCTGTCCTGCGAAGCCCTGAGCCTGTCGAATGGGGCGAAGCAGGAAGGATCCAGTGAGCGTCCGCAGCGAGCCTCGACGGTGTCCCGCTGGATTCTTCACTTCGTTCAGAATGACAATCCGATTTTGACGACACGCCCTGACAGTCACCGGCCGGTGGCGCCGGCGAGTTCGCGTTCGACCGCGGCCACTGCGCGGTGGAATTCGTCCTCGTCGAAGCCCACGCTCTGGAATTTGATCCGGCCGTCGGCGCCGATGACGTACAGCCGCGGAATATAGGCGGTGGCAAACTGGTTGAAGATGCGCCGGTCGGGATCCGGCAGCAGCGGGAAGGTGAGGCCGAGCTTGGCGGCGAAGGGCTTGAGCTTGTCGGCGCCCTCCTCGCGTCCGGCCGCGAGCACGACCAGCCCGCGCGTCCGGAACGCCTGCCAGAGTTCCTGCTCCACGCGGGGAAGTTCGGTGTTGCACGGTCCGCACCAGGTGGCGAACAGCGAGAGGACCACGACTTTTCCCTGCAACGAGGCGAGGGTGTAGGACTCGCCGGTGACCGCGGTGCCGCTGAACGCCGGCGCGGGATCGCCAACGCGGGTGCGCGTGGCGGCGGCCACCTCGTCGTCGGCGGCGCGCAACGGCGCGACCGCCAGGAGCAAGACAGCCAACCGGAGAAGACGGGGAAAGTTCATGGGCGGGGCGGGGGGGCGGCTCAACCGCGCGGTGCGTAGATCGTCTGTTTCAGGTTGGCGGCGAGGTGACCGCGGAAGGTGGCTAGATCCGGCACCGCGCCCAGCGCGACGAGCTGGCTGGCGAGGTTGCCGACCGCCGTGCCCTCGAGGTTGAACGAGACGACGGGCACGCCGGCGGCGTCGGCCGTGGCCTGGCAGAGCAGGCGGTTCTTGGATCCGCCGCCCACGATGAGAATGCGGCGGAACTTCCGGCCGGTCATGCCTTCGAACGCCCGCAGCGCCTGGGCGTGGCTGCGACCGAGCGAGTCGCAGATCAGCCGGAGATAGCCGGCGAGGTTTTTTGGCGGCGGCGCCCGGTGGTGCTTCAACTGGGCGTCGATCGCCGCCCGCATCGACGGCGGGTTGGTGAACGCCGCGTCGGCGGTGTCGAGCAGCGCGGCCGGCGCCGGGAGTTTCTCCGCGGCGGCGATCAGCGCCGCCCACTGCCGGTCGGATTGCGGCCGGGTGGCGAAATCCTTCATCGTCTGCTCGCAGAGCCACAGGCCGATGATGTTGGTCAGCGGCCGGTACCGGCCGTCGCCGATGCGCTCGTTGGCCACGCGCGCCGCCAGGGGCGCGGCGCCGAGCAGCGGCGCATCGTTCTCGAAACCGACGAGCGACCAGGTGCCCGAGCTGAGAAACAAATCGCCCCCATCCGGCGCGGCCGGCATGGCGTCGTAGGCGCTGGCGGTGTCGTGGCCGGGCACGGCGACGACCTGCACCTCCCGCAGCTCCGGCAGGCCGCGTACGGGACCGAGCCGCGTGCCGGCGAGGATGGGTTTCGAGAACCACTGGGCCGGCACGTGAAAATGATCCAGCGCGGCGCGCGACCAGTCGGTCGAGTGCACGTCGAGCAGTTGCGACGTGCTGGCGATGGAGAGCTCGTTCTCCATCCGGCCCGAGAGCAGATAGTTGAAATAATCGGGCAGGAAGAGGCAGCGCGTGGCGAGGTCGGCGATGGCGGGGCAGCTGGCCACGACCTCGGCCAGCTGGAGGCTGGTGTTGTAGAAAACGTTGGGGATGCCGGTGGCGGCGTAGATGCGCTCCAGCGCGGCGCGGGTGTTGCCGAGGCGGTGCAGGCCGGGCTGGGTGCGGGCGTCGCGGTAGGCGTGCACCGGGAACACCAGCCGGCCGGCGTCGTTCACCAGCGCGTAATCAACCCCCCAGCAGTCCACGCCCACGGAGGCGAGTCGGGCGTCGCGGGGCAGGGCGGCCGCGGCCCGGAGCAGGCCCGCGCGCACCTCGGCCCACAGCCCCGCCACTTCCCAGTAATCGTGCGCCCCGAGCGAGCGGAAGGTGTTGGGAAAGCGGTGGACTTCGTTCAGGGTCAGACGGTTCTTCGACCAGGCGCCGAGGATCACGCGACCGCTCGTCGCGCCGAGGTCGATGGCGGCGGAGTAGACGGTGGACATGAGCCGGATGCATCACACTTTTTGCGCCGGCGCAACCATAGTCTGGTCAATCACGGAGAAGGCGGGGTCCGGCGACCCCGCCCTACAATGCCCGAATCTGATGTTGTAGGGCGGGATCTCCCGATCCCGCCACCAGGGTCGGGTCAACTTCATGCGTAAGGAATGCGGAGTCGCCATCTTCCTTCGCAAATCGGGATTGCGGCGCGGAGTGAATCCGGCACCGTGACTTTTCGCGCCAT
>CAZAFS010000543.1:0-2385 GCA_964484165.1 uncultured Opitutaceae bacterium
GGGAGCGCGGCGACGATGCGCTGCGGATTGGTGATGGCGCCGGTGACCTTGTCCTGGGGCACATTGAAGTCGACGCGCATGAGGACGCGTTTGCCGGCGACGTCGAGGTCGCGAATGGTTTTGTAGCTCGGCATGGTAAAAGTTGACCACGGATCACACCGATGGGCACGGAGGGGGCACCCCACAATCCGTGTTCATCCGGGCAATCCGTGGTCGGTTTGATTCAAACCCGCATCCTACAGCTTGTCGGCGATCTTCTTGAGCAGGTCCACGCAGCGGTTGCTGTAGCCCCACTCGTTGTCGTACCAGCTCACCAACTTGAAGAACTTCGAATTCAGCTCGATCGAGCTGCCGGCGTCGAAGATCGACGAGTTCTTGTCGTGGATGAAGTCGCTGGAGACGACCTCCTCGTCGGTGTAGGCGAGGATTCCTTTCAGGTAGGTCTCGCTCGCCTTCTTCAGGGCCGCCTTGATCTCGGCCAGCGACGTGTCCTTCGTGGTCTTGAAGGTGAGATCGACGACGGACACGGTCGGGGTCGGGACGCGGAAGGACATGCCGGTGAGCTTGCCCTTCATCTCCGGGAGCACGAGCGCGGTGGCTTTGGCCGCGCCGGTCGAGGACGGGATGATGTTGATGGCGGCGGAACGTCCGCCCTTCCAGTCCTTCTTCGAGGGGCCGTCGACCGTCTTCTGCGTCGCCGTGTAGGAGTGGATCGTCGTCATCAGGCCCTCTTCGAGGCCGAAGCCTTCCTTGAGCATGACGTAGACGAGCGGCACGAGACAGTTGGTGGTGCAGGACGCGTTCGAGATGACGTGGTGCTTCGCCGGGTCGTACTTCTGGTCGTTCACTCCCATGACGATCGTGATGTCCTCGTTCTTCGCCGGGGCGGAGATCATGACCTTCTTGGCGCCTGCCTTGATGTGGCCATAGGACGATTTCGGATTGTCCTTGGCGGCGTCGGTGAAGAGCCCGGTCGACTCAATCACGATCTCCACGCCCAGCTTGGCCCAGGGCAGCTCGGCGGGGGTCTTCGCGCTGACAACCAGGATGTCCCGGCCGTTAACCACGAGCACGTCGTCGTCGGTCTTGTCCGGCGCCGATTTCTTGGAGCCGACCGTGCCCTTGAAACAACCCTGGGTGGAGTCGTACTTGAGCAAATAGGCGAGGTTGTCGGCCGGCACGATATCGCCGACGGCGACCACATCGAAGGCCGTGCCGAGCAGGCCCTGCTCCACGAGGGCGCGGAAGACGAGGCGGCCGATGCGACCGAAACCGTTGATTGCGACTTTAACTGCCATGGTGTTCTCCGTTTCTTATTGGGCGGGTAATGTGCTGATTCAGGTGAGCCTGCGGCGCCAGGCCGCAGATCAACCGAGTGAAAGGAAGCGCACCGGTTTTGGCAAGTGCGATGCGGGGCGGCGCGGCGGCCGCCGCGATCTAAGATTCAAGACGCAATACTGAAGACCGGACCAAGGTCATTTCGCGTCCGATCTTGAGTCTTTGCTCTTCCCTCTTGAATCGGCGGATTGAGGCGGCAATCGCCGTCTCAATCCGCCGCCCACAGGCCGCACCCGAGCGCAGGCACAAACAGCGCCGGCTCCACCGGCGGCGTGGGCTCGTGATCCCCGGCGCCAAAGAAGCGCTCGTGATCCGCCAGCTGCCGCCAGCCGGCCCGGGCGACGTCCCCCAGCGGGATCGCGACATCCTGCAGCGTGGGGTTGACCGCGAACAGGAGCTGCGGCGCGCCCTGGCTGTGGTCGGCGTTGTACACCACCGCCGCCGCGGTCGAATGCGGCGCAAAAAAGAACCGGAAAAAGCCCGCGCCCGGCCGCGAGTACTGCCGGAACAGGCGCCCGCGCTCGCTTTGCCGGAAGGCGATCCAGCTGGCGAAATAGGCGTGCGTCGAGGGAAACCGGTACAGCCGCCGGTAGTCGAGCACGTTGAGATCGCCGCGCTGATAGGTGTTGTTCATGCCCTGCTTGGAGCGCAGGAAATCCTGCCCCGCCGCCAGCATCGGCAGGCCGATCGAGGCGAGGAGGATCGCGCCCATGAGGTGCGTGCGGCGGCAGTCGTTGAGCGTCGGCTGGCTGCCGTCGTGATTGGCGTTCTCGGTGATCGTGTCGATCCACGCCCGGTCGTCGTGCGATTCGGTGTAGTTGACCGTCTGGGCCGGCCAGGCGGCGAAGCGCTCGGGCGAGCCCTGGAGAAAATAGGCAAATCCCCCGGTCGTGCCGCCGCCGCGCACGTAGTCCCGCAGAAAATCGCGGTAGCCGTCGTTCCACGAGGCGAAACCGGTCGGCCGCAGATCCTGCGCGATGTGCCCGCGGAAACTCCACGGCTCGGCGATGAGCACCACGTCGGGCTTCACGCGCTTGAGCGCCACCT
>CAZAFS010000544.1:0-2374 GCA_964484165.1 uncultured Opitutaceae bacterium
TGGCGCGCGACAGCCAGTGCGTTTCGCTCAGCGCCAAACCGGCGCCGCTGCTCTATTTTTCGCTCCGCGGCCCCTTCTGGTTCAATCTCACGCTGCAGGTCCGCACGCGCGGCGACCCGCTGGCCTTGGCGCCGGAGGTCCGCCGCGTGGTCCGCGAACTCGAAGCCAACTTGCCGCTGCGCGATGTGCGAACCCTGACACAAAGTATCGAGGAAAGCCTCGTCGTGATCCGCGTCCCGGCGCGCATGCTCGCCGCGCTGGGACCCCTCGCGCTGCTGCTCGCCGCCATCGGTCTTTACAGCGTGCTTTCCTATTCGGTCGCGCAACGCACCCATGAGATCGGCGTGCGACTCGCCCTCGGCGCCTCGCCGCGCAACGTCGTCGCGCTCATCGTGCGCCAGGGCATCGCCGTGGTGGCGTCGGGCTTCGTCGTCGGCCTGGGCACCGTCTATTTCGCGAGTTTCTATCTCAGCCGCATTCTGGTCAAAGTGCCGCCGGGCGATCCGACGGTCTTTCTCACCGTCCCTGCGTTGCTGCTCGCGATCGCCTGGCTCGCCTGCTGGCTACCCGCCCGCCGGGCTACAAAGGTCGACCCGATCGAGGCGCTGCGCGCCGAATGATTTTCCCATGAGAAGCACCTCCCTTCCTCCCTTTCTGCGCGGCTGGTGCGGTGTCGGCCTGCTGGCCGGCCTGCTCGCCGGGACGATTGGCGTGCGCGCCGCCGCCGCCGGCCCCGAGGCGATGCCGCTGGCGGCCGCCAAGAAACTGTTCGACGGCGGCAAATACGCCGAGGCCCGCGCCGCGTTCGAGAAGATCGCCGCGACCGAACCGCAGAATGCGGAGGCCACCTTCTACCTCGGCTGGACGGCGTTCCGCCTCAACCAGCCCGAGGAGTCCGTGAAGCTCCTGGAAAAAGCCACGGCCCTCGACGGCACCCGGTCGCTCTATTTCCATGTGCTGGGCGATGGCTACGGCGTCCTCACGCAGCGCGCCTCGATATTCGGCAAAGCCGGCTGGGCCAAAAAGTGCCTCGCGGCCTACGACAAGGCGATCGAACTGGATCCCGACAACCTCGACGCCCGCAACGCGCGGCTCGGCTACTATTGGCATGCCCCGGCCATTGTCGGCGGCGGCATGGACAAGGCGCGGGCCGAGGCCGGGGAAATCCGTAAACGCGACCCGGTGCGCGGGACGCAGGCGCTGGTCGATCTCAACGTGGCCGACAAGAAATATGCCGAGGCGTTCGCGCTGGTCGACGAACTCATTGCGAAGAATCCCGACAACATGCCGGCGCGGTACCAGCTCGGCCGCCTGGCGGCGATCACGGGCCAGCAACTCGACCGGGGCGCGACCGCCCTCAAGGCGTACCTCCAGTATACCCCCAAAGGGCGCGAGCCGGAGATCCCGGCCGCCCACTGGCGCCTCGGCATGGTCTACGCGCAAAAGGGCGACCCGACCGCCGCCCGGGCCGAATACGAGGCGGCGCTCAAGCTGAATCCCGATTTCTCCGTCGTCCGGGAGGCCCTGAAGAAACTCCCGTAACCCGCTCCGCGCCGGTCGACCTTCGACCTGAAACCTCCCCCCATGCTCGCCGATCTAAGATTCGCCCTCCGCCAGTTCGTCAAATCGCCCGGCTTCGTGCTCGTCGCCGGGCTCACGCTCGCCCTCGGCATCGGCGCCAACACCGCAATCTTCAGCGTGGTCGACGCGGTTTTGCTCAAGCCCCTGCCATACCCGGAATCGGACCGGATCGTGCAGGTCTGGGAGGCGCCCAACACCGGCGGGCGCGCCATCGCCTGCGGCGGCGTGTTCATGGACTGGCAGGACCACACCACCCAGCTCGAAACGATCGCCGCGGCGCATAACGTCAACCAGAACTTGACCGGCGACGGCGAACCCGCGCGCATCGCGGGCCTCCAGGTGTCCGCCGATTACCTGCGCGTCCTGCGGATCAACCCGGAACTGGGCCGAGGCTTCGCCCCGGCGGACGACGTCCCGGGCGGAGACCGCCATGTGGCCATTATCACCCACGAGCTCTGGCAGACGCGCTTCCCAGGTGACCGCGCCGTGATCGGCCGCCCCCTGCGCCTCGACGGCGAAAGCTACACGATCATCGGCGTGCTGCCGCCCCACGCCCTGCTCACCCCCAACGTCGAGTTCCTCACGCCCGCCACGATCCGGGCCGACGCGTGGAAACAATCGCGCGACTACAACTACGTCTGCGCCGTCATCGGCCGCCTGAAGCCCGGCGCCAACCTGACCCGGGCCGCGGCCGAGCTGACGGCCGCCAAACAGGCGCTCAATGCGTCCTACCCGAAATTCAAGGTGCCCTGGACCGTGACCCTGCAGACGCTGCACGAGGCGACCTTCGGCA
>CAZAFS010000545.1:0-2368 GCA_964484165.1 uncultured Opitutaceae bacterium
GACCGGAAGGTAGCAACGGCAACGACGTCCTGCCAGTGCCGTGGGGTGCCTGGCCGCCTCATTTGTTTCGGGTTTTGAGTTTTGGGTTTTTGGTTGGAGTTTTGGGTTGCACCGCACCCATTCCGATTTGGACTAGCGCTGCGTGCCGTCAAACTACCAGGTCATTGCGCGCAAGTGGCGCCCGCAGACGTTCGACGAGATCGTCGGCCAGGACCACGTGGTCCGCACCCTGAAGAACGCCATCACCCGCCGCCGGATCGCCCACGCCTATCTGTTCGTGGGGCCGCGCGGGACGGGCAAGACCTCCACGGCCCGCATTTTCGCCAAGGCCCTCAACTGCGCCGGCGGGCCCACGGCCGACTTCGACCCGGCGGACCCGATCTGCCAGGCCATCGCCGACGGCTCCTGCCTGGACGTGATCGAGATCGACGGCGCGTCCAACAACGGCGTCGAACAGGTCCGGGAGCTGCGCGACACAGTCCGCTACGCCCCGGCGCAGGGCCGGTACAAGGTCTACATCATCGACGAGGTGCACATGCTCTCGGCTGCGGCGTTCAACGCGCTGCTCAAGACGCTGGAGGAGCCGCCGGCGCACGTGAAATTCGTCTTCGCCACCACCGACGTGCAAAAGGTGCTGCCGACGATCATCTCGCGCTGCCAGCGGTTCGACCTGAAGCCGATTCCGGTCGAGCTGATCGTCGAGCGGCTGCAGAAAATCGCCCGGGCGGAGAAGATCGACGTGGACGAGGGCGCCCTGACCAGCATCGCGCGCATGGCGGACGGCGGCATGCGCGACGCGCAATCGATCCTGGACCAGATGATCTCGTTTTGCGGCGGCCGGATCAACGAGGCCGACGTGCTCGACGTCTACGGGTTGTCGCCGGCCGCGACGGTCGCCGACTTGGCGGGGGCGCTCGCCCGGGGCGATCACCGGAAGATCATCGCGGTGGTCGACGAGTGCGACGAGAACGGCCGCGACCTCGTGCGGCTGCTGGTGGATTTGCAGGCCCACGTGCGTACCGCGCTGCTGGACGCCATCGCCCAGGGCGGGCAGAGCGGGGCGCTCGGTGGCAGCCCGATGACCACCGAGCAGCTCACCCGCCTGCTGGACGGATTGCGCGAAGGCGAGGCGGCGGTGAAGCACGGGCTCACCGAAAAGATCAACTTCGAGGTCACGCTGCTCAAGGCGGTGGAGGCCAGCCGGGCGCGGGCGATCGACAGTCTGATCAAGGAGCTCACGGCCCTGTCCGAGGAGGCCGCGCACTCCGCCGCCGGCCCCGGCGAAAAAAAAAAGACCTGATCAGCGTGCTTGAGGCGCGGCTCCGGAGGAAAGTCGAGAGTCGAAAGGCGAAGGACGAGGACGGCCGGGGCCAAGCGGGAGCCCCGCCGGCGGCAGCGGCGGCCGCGCCCAGCGAGGCAGCGGCGGACCAGCTCGGCGAAGCACCGGCGGCGCCGGAAATTGAGAACCCGCCGGCCGTGGCCGAGGGCCCGGAGGCGGCGGAAAGCGCGCCGGATGAACTGCCGCCGCTGGAGGAACTCGCCGGACGCATCCCGCCGGACGTGCGGGCGATCATGGAGGAGCTTTTCCGGACCGAATGGACGACCGTCCGGCGCCTGCGGCCGACCGATTTAAAGGCTGACTGAGCCAAAGCCATGCAGCTGTAGGAGCGAGTTTACTCGCGATGATAGATGAGATATCGCCTGCAAGCAGGCTCCTACATCAACCACCGAGCGGTTCGAGTGCCAGGGAGCAAGGTCGTGGTTCTACTGTATGAGTTGGCCGAGGGGTGGTCGGCACGACATTGACGCCAGCCCCGGATTGAAGACACGCCCGGGCAGCCGGCGCCGATCGTCCGCACCAAACAAAACCGGCTGCCTCGCGGCAGCCGGTTGGCAAAGGAATGGCGGGCGGCCCCGCTCCTTGACTCGTCCGGCGATCAAACGTCGTAGTAGAGGTGGAACTCGTAGGGATGCGGACGAATGCGCAGCGCGTCGTATTCGCCGCGCTTCATTTCGATGTAATTGTCGAGGAAGTCCTGGGTGAAGACGTCGCCCTTGAGCAGGAAGGCATGGTCCGCCTCGAGCGCCTGGAGCGCGCCCTTGAGGGAGTCCGGCACGGTCGGAACCTTGGCCTTCTCCTCCGGGGGGAGATCGTAGAGGTTCTTGTCGAGCGCCTCGCCGGGATGGATCTTGTTCTGGATGCCGTCGAGGCCGGCCATGAGCATGGCGGCGTTGGCCAGGTAGGGATTGGCCGCCGGATCGGGCGTGCGGTACTCGACGCGCTTGGCCTTCGGGCTCGGGCTGTAGGTCGGAATGCGGACCGAGGCCGAGCGGTTCCGGGCGGAGTAGGCGAGGTTGACCGGCGCCT
>CAZAFS010000546.1:0-2347 GCA_964484165.1 uncultured Opitutaceae bacterium
AAGCTGCAGGCCAACCTGTACGACATCGTGTTCATGGACTGGGACCTCCCCGGCCTGAACGGCGTCGAGGTCACCCGCCGCTTCCGCCAGTGGGAGCCGCCCGAGCGCCACACGCTCGTCATCGCCACCACCGCCTACTCCACGCCGGAGAAGCGGCGCGACTGCCTCGAGGCGGGCATGGACGGCTTCGCCGCCAAACCGCTCAGCCCCGAGAAGATCAAGGCCACCATCCAGAACCTGAGCGGGCCGCTGCGCGCGGGTTCCTCCATCCAGATTCGCACGGCCGAGGAGGCCCCGCGCAAGACCCTCGATCTGTCGATCTTCCGCTACATGGCCGACCAGCAGCCGGAAAAAGTCCGCCAGCTCGCCGAGGAATTCATCACCGCTCTCGACAAGGACATCGCCCTGTTGACGGAGGCGGTGCGCGCCGGCAGCAGCGAGAACACGCGGCGGCAGGCGCACCGCATCCTGTCGCAGACCGCGCTCATCTCCGCGACCTCTGTCGCCGCCGTCGCCACCTCCATCCAGGAGGCGGCGCGCAATGGCGATGTCGAGACGCCGCGCTCCGCGCTGACCTCCTTCGAGGCCGAGGTGGCCACCCTCAAGGAGGGTCTGCGTTCCGCTCTCGAAACGAGCTGAGCTTCGCGAATCCCTTGTTCACCGCGTAGCGGATCAGGTCGGGCGTGCGATGCAGGCCCAGCTTGCTCATGATGTTGCGACGGTGCAGCTGCACGGTGTAGCGGCTGAGGTGGAGTTCGCGCGCCACCTCCTCGTTGGTCAGGCCGCCGCCCAACAGGGACAGCAGCTCCTGCTCGCGTTCGGTGAGCACCTTCGGAAAGGCCTTGGGCTCCGTGCGCAGCCTCTGCCGCACCTGCTGCACCACCTCGGTGAAAAACACCCGGCCCTTGATCACCTCGTCGATGGCCTGCTTGAGCACCTCCACCGACTGGCGGTTCTTGTCGACATATCCGTGCATGCCCGAGTTGAGCACGCGGTAAAGGGTGTAGTCGTCGCACTCCGTCGACACCGCGAGGATGCGCACCTTGGGATCCATCGCGATGAGCTCGTCCGCCATGGAGACGCCGTCCCGGTCGGGCAGATTGAGGTCCAGCAAGACGATGTCGGGCTTGTGCTTGCGGCACAAGGCCAGGCCGGTCGCGGCGTCCGCCGCTTCGCCGACCACGCTCAGACGAAAATGATCCCGGCAAATCTTCTTCAGCAAATCCCGGAACATCGCCTGATCTTCGATGAGGACGATCTTCAGCGCCATCCGCGGCGGAGTCTGCCTGACGGCGCACAGGGAAACGAGCTAAAATTTCTATTTGAATTTTCACGACTTGATCCACCTCGACGTTTTCCACGTCCTCAGAGCGGACCGCCAACCCCCCGCCCGCGGCTGACGCCGGACCCGCCCGCGCGGCAGTTTCGCTTTGCATCACGGCCTGATCTGAACATGGTGACGCCATTACACCAACGGGGAGTCCGCCGCGCCGGACTGAGATTGGAGGACGACCGCCTCCTCGACCCTCCGAACCTGATGCGGGTCATGCCGCCGTAGGGAACGCCTGCCCAGCCGCGGCGGGGCGGCGCGGACACTGCGGTGGCATGAGCCGCCCGAAGCACTTACGATCATGTCCAACGCCGTTCCCCTTTCCTCCGCTCCGCCGTCCAGCGCCAGCCCCGACCGGGCCGGGGCCGCCGCCCGCCGCATTTACCTGGCCGGCTCGCGCCCCGATCTGCGCGTCCCCATGCGCGAGATCGCGCTCCAACCCTCCCGCGATCTCGACGGACGTCTCCTCGCCAACGAGCCGGTGCGCGTCTACGACACCTCCGGGCCGTGGGGCGATCCCGCCTTCCACCAGGATCCCGCGCGCGGCCTGCCGCCCGTGCGCCTCGCCTGGATCCGCGAACGCGGCGACACGGTGGAATACGACGGGCGCGCCATCCAGCCGATCGACGACGGCTACCTGAGCGACGACCACGCCCGCCTCGCCACCGAGAAGGGAAAATTTGCGCGCTTCCCCGCCCTGCGCCGGCGCCCCGCGCGCGCCCGGGGCGGCGCCGTCACCCAGCTGGCCTACGCCCGGCGCGGGATCATCACCCCCGAGATGGAATTCGTCGCGCTCCGCGAGAACATGAAGCTCCAGGCCGCGCGCGGCCTGCTCGAGCCCTCGCCCACGGCGCCGCGCGATTCGCTCAGCCACCAGCATGCCGGCCAGGCCTTCGGGGCCGCCCTCCCGCGCGAGATCACGCCCGAGTTTGTGCGCAGCGAGGTGGCCCGCGGCCGCGCCATCATCCCGGCCAACGTCAACCACCCCGAACTGGAGCCGATGATCATCGGGCGCAA
>CAZAFS010000547.1:0-2342 GCA_964484165.1 uncultured Opitutaceae bacterium
CTTTCGGCCGTGCCGGTCAGGGTCACGACGCCGTCCTTCACGTCGACCTTCGTGTCGCTGTAGCTGACATCGGCGTGCACGAGCAGTTGGTAGTGGATCTTCCAGGCGATCCAGGCATCGGAATGTTCCTGGAGCGCCGGATCGAGGGTGATCTGGTTGTCCACCCGCAGGACGCCCGGGAGGTTGCTCACAGTATCTTCGGCGAGGGATTTCAAATCCTTGTCGGCGACGACGCCGGTGAGCGTGACGACGCCGTCGTTCGCCGCCACCGTCACCTTGTCCTCGAGGACGGTGCGGAAGTTATAGGACGCCTTCGCGGCGGCCTCGATTTTGTGGTCGGTGTCCGAGGCTGCGAACAGCGCGACCGAAGAGGCCGCGATGAGCGATGAGACCAGGATGTGGCGCAATTTCATATCTTCGATGGGTTGAGCTGATGGTTGTAGGGAGACGCGGGGCGAAGAGAGACGGTGTTCCGCGACGACAACCCTGTAGCCATCGTCGCATCAACCATCCGGAATCCGAGTCCACGGTATCCCGTAACCCAAGGGTAGGCCGGAGGACTCAGCCAAAAAATGGGGTCTAACCCTACTGGGTCCCCTGCCAGCCCGATCCCGGGTCCCTCCGGTGCGGCCGGCTCCGGCGGGCGGGTCGGTTCAGCTCGCGCCAGGCGACGGGCCGCGGGTCGGTTCGCCCGCGTCGGGCCGGCTGCGGTCGGGTTATGCCCCATTTCGCCCCATCGCCGCCGGCCGTATCGTCTCCGGTTGAGAACTTATCGTCTGCCACGACGTCGGACGACGGAGTCTCATGAAGATCGGTCGCGTCTCCCTTCCGGAGCCCCGCCGGTCTTTGGCTGGGCATCGTATTGTTTCCTCCATGCAACGCAGAGAGATCCATGCAAGCACACCGCCCCTCCGCGGCCACCGCCGGCGGCCGGTGACGGGGGCGCGCCGCCGCGCGGATCAAATTCACTCCAGCCCGGCGCTTACTCCAACCCTTGGTCAGCCACTCCCATGGTAAGCTACGCCATCATCTTCCTCCTTCTCGCCCTGATCGCCGGCGTCCTCGGCTTCGGGGTTATCGCAGGCACCGCCGCCTCGATCGCCAAGGTGCTCCTCCTGGTCTTTTTCGTGCTGTTTGTGGTCTCGCTGTTCCGCGGCGGGAAACGGGCCGCTTGAACCGAAATCCACCTCCCGCCCGGCCGACTTTCCCTCCCTCACCACCAATCCACCTCCCGTACCCTTCCTTACCTATGAAAAACAACAAAGACACCGTCCATACACCCAAGGAGCTCCTGCACGAGCTGCAGGCGCTCGTCGCCGAAGCCGAGGCCATGATTGCCGACTCCGTGACCGAACGTCCGGCCGAGGCGATCGATTCATTGCGCTCGCGCTTCGTCGCGGCGCAGGATCGTTTCACCGATGCCTACGCCGGGGCGCGGAAAAAGGTCGTCGCCGGGGCGAAAAGCACCGACGCGGTCATCCGCGCGAATCCCTACCAGTCGCTGGCCATCGCGCTCGGCGTCGGCCTCCTTGCCGGGGTGCTCCTGGGCCGTCGCAGCAAGTAACCGGTTGCGCTCATGGAGCCCGCGACGCCTGCTTCGGGGGGGTTCCTCAGTTCGCTCCGATCGCTCGGGGACGGCATCCTGGCGAGTGTGCAGGACCGGCTCGAGCTGTTCACGGTCGAGCTGCAGGAGGAAAAATTCCGTCTGATCCAGACCTTCATCTGGATCAGCGCGGCCGTCTTTTCGGGCATGCTGGCGATCACGTTCGCCAGCCTCACCCTGGTGTATCTCTGCTGGGAAAGCGCCCGCCTGGCCGTGCTCGGCGGGCTGGCGGTCTTTTACGCCGGGATCATGGTCGCGATCATCATCGCGTTTCGCCGTTTCCTCACCCGCCAGCCGGGCCCGTTTTCGGCCACGCGGCAGGAAATCGGGGAAGACCGCGCATGTATCCGCAACGGGAACTGACGCGACTGGCCGCCTACAAGGCCTTGCTGCGGCGGGACGTGGCGCTCCGCCGCACCCAATGCGCCGTGGCCATAGCCCGGGTGGCGCAGCCCTTGGCGTGGCTGGACCGGATGGTGGCCTTCTGGCGACGGCTCTCGCCGCTCGTGCGGTTCGCGGCCGTGCCGCTGGGCGTCCTGGTCACGCGCACCGTTTTTCCCCGCCTGAAGATCCTGCGCTCGCTGGTGCGCTGGAGCCCGCTCGTCTTCGGTGCGGTGCGCGGCATCAGCGCCGCCGTCGAAACCCGTTTCGGGCCTTCCCGGTCCTTGCGCACAACCTCGAGCCCCCGGCGTTGACGATCACCCCGATTGGCCGCCCTCGCCGGCGCCAGCGGCAACCG